>NZ_JAAGOG010000035.1:0-51487 GCF_010747425.1 Nostoc sp. UIC 10630 | reverse complement strand
GGGCAGGGGGCAGGGAGCAAAGGAGAAGTTGTAGTGAGTCTTTCCCTTCTGCTTCTTGTACCCAAGCAATTCTAAATCATTCGTGAAAAATTAAATCCCCGACTTCTTTGAAAAGTCGAGGATCTGGACACCGCACATTTTTTACTTTTTCATAATTAAAATTAACGTGAGTTCGACAAGTATTATTTGACCTCTCCCCCAACCCCTCTCCGACACGGAGCTACTGTGTATACACAAGTTCTAAAATCCTTGCCTGGTAAGATACAAGCCTTAGTAGGCAAGGTTTTGAACTGAGCAAGCTAATTATCAATAGTGTCAGCTTATTGATAGAGGTTTAACGGATAATCTTGGATTTTAAAAATAATTTTCCGTTATTTTGTGTCCATGTGATTCCCAACTCAACTTGTGTATACACGGTAGCCGACACGGAGAGGGGAGCAAAAGCTGAATTTTTCGCTACTCCTCCCTTTCCGTTTCGGAGAGGGAGGCTGGGAGGGAGAGATTCGTCGAACTCACGTTAAAATTAGTTTCTCTGTACCTCAATTACGAATTACGAATTACGAATTACGAATTATCTGTGCCTCGTTCAGTCAAATTTGCAATCATCAATACTAATTGAGTAAGGTCAATCGGTTTAGCTAGATGCATTTGGAAACCAGCATCAATTGCCTTTTGCCGCTCTTGTTCGGTGGCATAGGCAGTAATTGCTACTGCTGGAATTTGTCCCCCAGCTTCAGCTTCAAGCGCTCTTACCTGACGAATCAGGGAGAAACCATCTTCCTCTGGCATTCCAATATCTGCTAGAAGCACATCATATTTGCCAGGAGATTCAGTTAAAGCAGCGATCGCTTCCCTTGCCGATGGCACAACCACTACTTCAGCCCCGAAATTTTCTAACATCGACTTGATTAAGTCGCGGCTATCCGCTTGATCGTCTACAGCCAAGATGCATAATCCTTCAAGGCTCAAGGGTGGATTTTTACCATTTAATGTGTGCTGAGTCTCTGACAAAACGATCGGCTCTAAATAACTTGGCGGTGTAATCTCCGGTGGCATTGAGCGCAGAGGCAGCCTGACAACAATCGTGGTTCCTTGTCCCTCACCTGGACTTTGCGCTTGAACTGTTCCACCGTGAAGTTCGACAAGATGACGGACGATTGACAAGCCTAATCCAAGTCCCTGACTGGTTTTGCTGCTGCTGGAATCTCCTTGGCGGAAGCGATCGAAAACATAAGGCAGCAAGTCTGCCCGGATGCCAATTCCTGTGTCGCTGACTCGAATTTCAGCATGAGTATATACAGCTTCGAGCATGATTCCCACTCGTCCACCGGGTGGAGTAAACTTAATCGCGTTAGAAAGTAAATTCCACAGAACTTGCTGTAAGCGATCAAAATCTCCGATAACTGTCGCCGAGTTCAACTGTGAAATAATTTGAATGCTTTTCGCCTCTGCGGACAATTCGATAGACTCAATGGCGGCATCCACTACTGAAACTAGATCAATTAGACGAGTATTTAAATGAAGCTTGCCACTCGTAATCCGTGAGACATCCAGCATATCATCGATTAACTGAGCTTGCACCTTAGCACTCCGCTCCACCACTTCCCAGGCACGAGTGACTGCTGAAGAATCTAAATCGCGGGTACGGAAAAGTTGCGCCCAGCCCAGTATAGTATTGAGCGGATTACGAAGTTCATGGGAGAGGTTCGACAGGAATTCATCTTTGGCTCGGTTGGCAATTTCCGCCTGTTGACGGGCTGACTGCTCTTGTGCTAGAAGCTCGGATCGCTCTAACTCTAACTGTTTGCGATCGCTGATATCTTCAATGGTCAGCAAAATCCTGTGGGCATCTCCCTCTTGAATAATTTTCCAACCATTGAGCAGCATGGTTTTCTGCCCAATCCGCTCAAAACGATGCTCTACCTCCAAGTTTTGAATACTGGTATCGTTGGCAAGGATGTCTTCTAAGAGCGATCGCAGTTCGGGCAGGTTCCATTGACCGTTCCCTAGTTCAAAAATCAGAGATTGGGCTGTCTCTGATGGTGAAACCTGAAATGTTTCATAAAACGAGCGATTGGCTTTGTTCACCCGCAAATCAGAATCAAGCACGATTAACGGCACTTGTACCGTCTCCACAATCGCTTCAGCGTAATTCCGGGCTTGTTCTAAGGTTGCGGCACTGCGTTTGAGAACATCAATATCTATTAACACCAACACTACACCGTCAATCTTGTTTTCTGTAGTGCGATAAGGACGGATGCGGAGGTTGTACCAATGTCCCCCCAGAGTTTGGACTTCTAATTCTTTGATGCTGAGTGTGTCAAGAACCTCCAAAATTATAGTTTCTAACTCAGGAACATCGAGATTTGCTCTGATGTCGCTCAAAGGTCGTCCAGCATCGGTGGGAATCAAATTGAAAAGTCGCTGCGCCATTGGCGTAAAACGTCGAATGCGTAAGTCCAAAGTCAATATCAAAATGGGAATATTAATACTGGCAAGTAAATTCGTGAGATCGTTGTTGACTTGGTGTAATTCCAGATTTCGACTACGAAGTTCTTCATTAGTGGTGTTGAGTTCTTCGTTAGTTGCCTGAATCTCTTCTTTGGCAGTTTCTAGCTCCTCATTGGTGCTTTGCAACTCTTCATTACTCGACAGGATTTCTTCATTGGCAACTTTCAAATCTTGATTGATATGCTCCTGCTCTTGGATCACCGCTTGTAGATATTCTTGAGTTGCAGCCCGCTCTTTGATGGCGGTTGCAAGTTCAAGCCTTAGCTGAACAATCTCCTGCGCTAAGTCTGACTGCTCTTCGCTCTCAGGATTTACTGTACTGGGGTTGTTAATTGTGAGTGGGGCTGATTCAAATAAAACCAGAAAGTAGAGTTCTTCGCCAGTCCCAGGCTTGAATGGAATCACCTCAAGATTGATGATTTTTGAAAGACCGCCCTCTTCAATCCGTAACCCTTCTCTTCTAACTAGAATTTTTTGCCGTTGTGCCTGATAAATTGTCGCCCGTAGCTCGATGAGCAAACCCTCGCGCACCATTTTGAATAAGTTAAGACTCGGTTTCCCAGGTACAAGTTTGAGGTAGAGATCGATTTCTCCCCGAAATTGCAGCACGTCCATCTTGTCATTAATCACCACACCTACTGGGGCATAGTGATTCAAGATTAGTTGGTCAGTTTTTTTCTCTAAATCAAACTCATCCGATGAGAATTCATCGGTCGGCTTTGATTCGTCCACTTTTACTATCGGATAATTGCTAGTAATGAACGAAAAAGTTGGACGAATTGCAGTTAGCTTTTTGGTATAGATTTTATACTTTTTGTCAATCTGAATAAACAAATCCGAATATTTACCTGTGCTTTCTGAAGTCCCTAGCAGCAAGAAGCCAGTCGGATTAAGACTGTAATGAAAGATGGGCAATATCCGTTTTTGCAACGTTTCGTCCAAGTAAATCAGTACATTCCGGCAGCTAATTAAATCTAAGTTAGAAAAAGGGGGATCGCTGCCCAAGTCTTGTCGGGCAAACACACACAGTTCACGGACAGCTTTGCTAATTTGATATCCACCGCCCTCAAGGGCATTAAAAAATCTGCGGCGGCTCTCTGGTGAGACTTCCACCATTTGATTCTCTGCATAAATACCCGTTCTCGCTTTGTCAATCGCGATCTCGCTGATGTCTGTGGCAAAAATTTGGATCGGCGGCGAGGTTACTTTATTTGACAAAAACTCCAGCAAGGAGATAGCGATGGAATACACTTCTTCGCCCGTCGAACACCCAGCTACCCAAATCCGAATCGGCAACTCTGCTGATTTGTTTTCGATGATGGTAGGAAAGACTCGCTCTTTCAACAGTTCAAATGCTTCGGGATCGCGGAAAAAATGGGTGACGTGGATCAGAATTTCTTCATAGAGCGCCTTGACTTCACTGGGATTGTTTTGCAAATACTCGGCATAATCCTCCAAGCGTTCTAGTTTATACAACAGCATTCGCCGCTGGATTCGGCGATCAAGGGTGTTGGGCTTGTAGTGGCTGAAGTCAACGCCAGTTTGCGATCGCAATAATACAAATATAGTCGCCAGGGCATCTCCCTGTTCGGGCAATTTATCAACTGCGATCGGTGGCAAAGAGTTAGAAATAAAAGGATTGCGACTGAGGTTTACAAGTTCCTCGGCGATTTTTTGCGGCGGTAGCACAAAATCCACATTCCCGGTGGCAACAGCAGTATTGGGCATACTATCGAATTTTGCTGTGTCTTCACACTGAGCAAAAGTCACGCCTCCAGCTGCTTTGATTGCCTTCAGCCCTAGTGAACCGTCTCCATCTGCTCCAGATAGAACAACTGCGATCGCTTTGTGCCCTCGATCTGCTGCCAATGAAGTAAAGAACGCATCAGCAGGCATATATTTACCATGAACTTTCTCTCGCGGCATGAGTTGCAACACCCCACCAGACAGCATCATCTTAGTGTTAGGCGGAATAATGTAGACCTGGTTAGGTTCCACAGTCACGCCGTCTCGCACTTCATTGACGGGCATTGTAGTTGTTCTTCCTAGAATCTCGCTCAACAGACTCTTGTGGTTAGGGTCTAAGTGTTGAATCAGCACAAATGCCATCCCTGTATCGGTAAGCAAGTGCTTAAGTACCTGCGTAAATGCCTCTAATCCACCCGCAGAGGCGGCAATGCCAACGATGGGAAATAAAGCATTTGCAATATCTTGCTGCTCTACGTCGAACGCTTCATTAGCGGTAGATTCAGATACAGGTTGCTCAGAGGGTTGATCGGATGTCATAGGATGAAGTTTAGTACCGCAATGCTTTGGCGACTAAGGTTTATATTTTAAGTTGGTTTACCAAATAAAAGTAGAAGGCAGGAAGAAAATATATTTTTTGACCTTTGCTACTTTCTTAACAGCACCCTAATTTTATTTACGAAAAACAAAAAAATGTTTATCTGAATATTCAACAAATATAAACTATAAATAATTTTAATTTTCCTGGATATAAATCACTGCCAAAAAGGATGAAACTAGAATAAATGTAATACCAATAATTCTGCTATCAAAAAGTAAAACTGATTGAAACGAAACACACATTTTATAGTTCTTTGTATTAATCCTATCATTTATCAAGTTCATTAGTATAGCAATCCTAAATGATTTATGAGAAAACACTATATTCATAAAGTTTAGGGAAGTTAAAAATTTGACAATGAAGGGGAAAGCTTTGAATATATCCCTTCCCCTTTCCCCAGAGCATAAGGAAAGTTAAAAATGCTTATCCGAACCGTATTGCCATATCATTACTTATCAAAATTTAGACTACTATATTTAAGACATTAATTAGAGCTAGTTAGCATTAGCGCAAATGAAGATTATTGGCAATTGCTAAAATGCCAAGTACAGCAACAAAATCATCAATAACTATAGGTTTAGCAACGCATAGACTAAACCCAGCTAAGAGAGAACGTTGATACATATCTTCAGTTACAGCGCCTGTCAGAGCGATGGCTGGCACTGCTTTGCCTCGCTCTCCCGTAAGTGTTCTTATTTGGCGAATCAGAGCATAGCTATCCTCCTTTGGCGAGGAAATACCATTTAAGAGGATATCAGGTTGCCATTGCACAAATATTTCCAGAGCTTGCTGGACTAAAAATGCCTCTTGCACCTTCACACCATAGGATTGCAACATCGCTGTTAAAGAATTGCAAAAATTGACATCATTATCTACAAGGAGTACTCGCAGCCCTTGAAGAAATGAAGGATGAGTAGGAAATTTATTATTTATATACATCACAGTTTCAAAAATGAGGCTTTATTGAGCTTTGCAATGTCCTTAAGCTATACATCTATTGTGCTTGATTGAAGTTCAATAAATGTCTCCTCAGTAGGCACAAAAACGGTGAACGGGCTATTACTTTTGAAAGTGTCTACTTCCTGAGCAGCTTTGATTGCAGCAACTAGGATATTAGGGACTTCCAACCAAAAAATATCCCATTGCTTTTAGGGCAGGGGAGCTATTAGCTGGGGGAGGAAAAGTTGTTTTGATTCAAAAAATTGGATAATTTCTTTTTTGGAGTTCCTCTAAAGACACTAGCTTTCATGGCAGCATCGCCAATATTAACTATTTATTTGACCCACTCAAAAGAATTTTTATTAACAATGTTTACTTTAACATCCTATTGTTAAAGATCATGTTTCAACAAATGTTTGATTAGGGTATAATTTGTATATTTTGTATAAATTTAGCAAAAAAATTATGATATTGAACACTCTAGATAATTCATCCTTGGAACGTCTGATAGGCAATCATACCTGAAGCTCAACATCAGCAGTTGCTATATCTGCACAATTAAATGTTCATGTCTCCCTAAAGATTTTAGCTATCCTTGGGGATTGGGTTATGAATAGCTAGTAGTTCGCCAAGGAAACTTGGCGGGGTAAAGGGCAAGGGGGAAAGGGAAAAGATGTTTACTCCTTTAACCTTTCCCCTTTTCCCAGCCCTCACCTAACAATTTTGGGTTGGCAGACTACTAGTACAAATCTATGCCATCTCTAAATTGACGGCTTACTTATCACTGGTTAGACGGTATAATATTTCGCCAGCTTTCGGCACAAGTAAGATACCTTCATCCTCACGGTTAGCCCATTCTGTAGGTCTAATGGTCGCTGGATCGCGATAGTTTAAGTTATGAGCAGCACAGCGTTCAGCAGAAATACCAGTGGCTAAAGTGACACGAATCCGCGCTTGTTCCCCTTCTATAGGATCAAATGTACCCATACCTTTTAAGTGAGTACTATGAGCCAGCACTCCACCGGGATAGACTTGAAATTTATCCCACTGTTTGAGGAAATAATCCCGTACATGGTAGCCAATTTGAGACAGAATTTCACCGTGTGTGTAGCTAAACTCAGTAATGTGAGGAGCATATATAATTACTTCGCCTCCGTCAGCCACTACTGGCTCTAGCTTGTACATTCCTTTCGCGGCTGTCCAAATGTCATCATACATTTCGGGCATTACTGAAAGCACTTGTTTAAAAGGCTGATTTACATAAGTAATATGCAGTTTGTCGGATAATTTTGCGGCTGCTTCCCAGGCTGACTCTGGTTTATCTATGTAAAGTCCTGCTAGCTGATTTGTTTTGGGTGCAACTACCATCGCCAAGCAAAGTTTCGGTGTAGAAATTAGGTTAGCGGCTCGGTTAATCAAGCGCCGAACTGGTGTTATTCCCGATGTACCAATGATTTCGTAACTGGTTATTAAAGCACCTAACCAGTGGGATATATCAATTACTTCCTGACCACCAATACCGGGAAAAAAGTATTTATTTCCACCAGAAAAACCGACAACTTCGTGGGGAAACACAGGGCCGCAAATCATTATTAGATCGTACTGTGTTACAAGCTTGTTAACCCTGACTTCAACGGACTGATGTAGCATTCCCCGGCTAATTTCTGCTATCTCATCTGCCGAAATTACTCCACAGGAAATAAAGGTATCTGGCTCATTCCATAGGTGGTTAAAGATGCGAACTTTTTTAAAGGTTGTCTCTCGCTCTTTTGATGTCACCCCCACTAGGTGATTAATCTGTTCTTCACTCATAGGATTATGTGTACCCAGAGCGATCAAAAAATCTAGAGCTGGAACTCTTTTACCCAACTCCTGATGCAGCAATCGAAACATTTGCGGGATGGGAGCAGTGCGGGTACTATCTGGAATTAATACTAAAATACGCTGTCCATCTAATTGACGATCTGCCAAAGCTTGATGAACTAGCCCAGAAATTTGCTCGTCGGAAAGTGTTCCGTTAGTTACAGCTAGTGAATACATGATTAAACTCCACTGTAGATACTGAACCCACCGTCTACCGATATAACTACCCCATTCACAAAACTAGAACCAGAACTGCATAACCAAATCAAAGTACTGAGTAATTCGTCCGGTGTTCCGAAGCGTCCGGCTGGGGTATGCTCGATAATTTTTTGCCCGCGCACGGTCAAACTACCGTCTGCATTTAAGAGTAAATCTCGATTTTGTTCCCCAATAAAGAAACCTGGCGCGATCGCATTTACTCGCATTCCATCCCCATACTTCTGGGCAAGTTCGACGGCTAACCAACGAGTAAAGTTATCTATCCCGGCTTTAGCGGCTGAGTAGCCAACCACTCGACTAATCACCCGAATGGCAGACATAGAAGAAATATTGACAATACAACCAGATGGCTGATTTCTTTCAACCATTGCTTGACCAAAAACTTGGCTAGGCAATAGAGTACCGAGTAAGTTGAGGCTAACTACTTCCTCAAAAGCTGTATGTGGCATATCAAAAATAGTGGCATCAGGGGTAATTGTGGCAGCAGGAATATTACCGCCGGCCATGTTTACCAAGATGTCTATCTGATCCCAACGCTGTATAATAGCTTCCCTAGCGATTTCTAATTGGGAGCGATCGCTAACATCTGCCAGTACAGCCATACTTTCTCCACCGTTAGCAATAATATCACTTACTACTGCACTCGCCCGTGCTTCATTGCGGCCTAGAACGACTACCCGCGCTCCAGCAAGGGCTAAACCCTTTGCCATTGCTCCACCAAGTACACCAGAACCGCCTGTGACTACTGCTACTCGATCTTTTAGGCTAAAAAGTTTATTTAAAATCAAATCTGACATCTTATTTCAATTCGTAATTCGTAATTCGTAATTCGTAATTAAAGAAATCAATATTAGGACTAGTCCTTTGAAGGTGGGTAAAAATTTTAGTTAATAAATTCCTGTTTAAGCTCTTTACTCTGTGTCCTCTGCACCTCTGTGGTTAAATAAATTTCTTTTAAACCGCAGAGACACAGAGAAGCCAGTGCGTTGGGCGGGTTCCCCGACTTGTAGCAACTGGCGTAGCGCTGAGAAAAAACAATCTTATTTTCCGATTCATCTTGAAAGGGCTAATTCTAGCAGCTTGATTTGTATTAGTCTAATTTGTAAGCACGTTTAGCAAGGTCGTAAGCTAAAGCGCGGGCCATATCATACCCTTCCTCTTCATCAACCAATCCCCGTGTTACTAATCCAGCTAACCAATTACAAGCTACCCGCCGCCAAACATTATGACGAGCCGGAATAGAAACAAAAGCGCGGGTATCATCATTAAACCCAGCAGTATTATAAATTCCGGCAGTTTCCATTACCTGATTGAAGTAGCGTTCCATGCCATTTACGCTGTCGTGAAACCACCAGGGTGGCCCGAGCAATATAGTAGGATAATGGCCAGCTAAAGGAGCCATCTCTCGGCTATAAGTGCTTTCATCCATACCAAAAATAATTAAACGGAAGCGCTGATCGTTCCCATAAGCTGACAACAATGGGTGCAGATTTCGAGTCCATTCTATATTGAGGGGAATATCGGCACCTTTATCAGATCCAAATCTCTCAAACAGAGCTGGGTTATGGTTACGCATAACACCACAATGCATTTGCATCACCAAACCATCTTCTACACTCATCCGAGCCATTTCCATAAAAATATGACCGGTAAACTGCTCTACATCGCCTAGATTCAGTTTGCCGATTAATGCTCTAGCAAAGATAGCTTCTGCTTCTTGGTCAGAAAGACGTGTGGTATAAGGCGTAGCTGCACCTTGATCGGTAGCTGTTGCACCCATTTTTTTAAATATTGCCCGACGTTCTTCTAAAGCTTGCACAAAAGTAGCGTAACTACTAATTTCTCTACCGATACTGCTTTCCAATTTGGTGAGATTTTCTCGCCAAGCAGGAGCATCTAGGTTAACTACTGCATCTGGTCGAAAAGTCGGTCTGATTTGAGTAAAACCTTCTGCATGGAGCGATCGCTGATTCTCTAGGTTATCACTGGCTGCATCGGTAGTACAAAGCACTTCGATGTTAAAGCGTTTGAATAAAGCACGAGGGGAAAACTCAGCTAAGGCTAATAAACTTTCCAGATAATCATAGATACGTCCAGCATTATGAGAATTTAAAGCTTCATCCACCCCAAAGACATTAGTTAGTTCGTCTTTGAGCCACAACCCTGATGGAGTACCCTGGAATAAATAAAAATGTTCGGCGAACAATTGCCAGATTTTCCGGTGGTCAGTTTCTGCTGGTGCATCATGAGCAGGTATCCCTAGAGCTTCCAGAGGAACGCCCCGACTATAAAGCATCCGCAAAATGTAGTGGTCAGGGATAATAAATAATTCGGTTGGTGAACCAAAACGGGCTGCTGGATTAGCTAACAGGGCTGGATCTACGTGGCCGTGTGGGCAGACTAAAGGTAATGCAGATATGCTGTCAAAGAATTGATGGGCTAGTCGTCTTTGAACTGGTTCTGGAGAAAAGCAGCGATCGGGAGATAAAGTTGGTTTTTTGGTTAACATATTTTTGCTTGGCTAAAATTTTTACTGTTGCTGAGTGTAAATAATTTGTCTTACAAACAGGGAAAGAGTTGTCCATTTTGAAACATTTTCTCTTGTAGGTTTAGTCTAATTACACAAAAACTACAGTTTTCAAGATAGACACGATTTCAAATTACTGTATTAATCTTGCACTACTACCACGCTCTACTAGAAAAGGAGATAAAACGCGGTTTTCCACAGTTTTTTCTTCTAATAAATCAAGTAATATTTGCATGGCATAGCCACCAATTTCTAACATCGGCTGGCTGACTGTTGTAAGTGCCGGTGTAACGTAACTACCTAAAGCAATACCATCAAATCCAACCAGGCTTAAATTTCGTGGTACTAAAATACCTAGTTCTTGGCAAGCTAAAAGAGCGCCAACCGCCACCATATCGTTGTAACAAAAAATGCCTGTTACCTCAGCAGTCAATAGTTTAGATAGCATATTTTGTCCGGTGGCGACATCGCTGATTCTGGTATCATACTCGTCACTAATTGAAACCCAATCAGGATTTTGTGGTAGACCAGCTTCAGCAAGAGCTATTTGATATCCTTCTAGGCGCTCGCGGTTTGACCTGCTGCGATCGCTTACACCCAAATAACCAATGGCAGTGTGTCCCAAACTTATTAAATGCTCTGTGGCTAATCTAGCACCTAAGCGATCGTCTATTGCCACTGAGTGAAATATTTCGGATCGATCTTCAGTCTGGCTGTTAATCAGAACTGTTGGCACAGCAATTTGGGTTAGTTGCTTTGTATGCTGTTTGCTAATTCGTGAGTCGGCTACTAAGATTCCGTCTACTCTGCGGCGATGAAAGGTATCAATAGCTGCCATTTCCTGCTCAAAATCTCGGTGTGAAGCACTTAACAAAACACTCAATCCGGCTGGTCTAGCTATCTGTTCAATGCCGTCTACAACTTCAGCAAAAAAGGGATCTGCAATGGAAGTTACTACTACACCAATGGTATTAGTACGTTTATTTTGCAAACTTTGAGCTATAGCATTTGGCACATAGTTCATCTCCTGGGCCAGCTGCTTAATTTCTTCTCGCACTTTTGGGCTAATGAGAGCATTATCCCGCAAAGCACGTGAAACTGTGGAATGAGAAACACCTGCTCTGCGAGCAATATCTTCAATTGAAATTCTTCGTTTATTCATTTTTTAGTTTAGATTTTAAAATAATGCACACGTGTGCATTTGTATGTATTATAGAAAATAATGGTTATTTGTCAAGAGATTTTAATACAACTCTTTGCATACAAAAATTCAATAGTCTTACTTCCTGCCTCCTGTCCCTTACCTCAATAACTTAACTTTTCTTCAAAAAATATGATTATTATCGTCATGGGTGTATCTGGTTCTGGCAAAACCACCATAGGAAAACTGCTAGCAGACTCTTTAGGCTGGGAGTTTAGTGACGCTGATAGTTTCCACTCACTAGAGAATGTTGATAAAATGCGGCGCGGTATCCCGTTGACTGAAGCTGACAGGATGCCTTGGTTGCAAGATTTGCAAACAGCCATCAAACATTGGCTGCAAGAAAATAAAAATGTCGTGCTGGCGTGTTCGGCTTTAAAAGACAGCTATCGGCAATTTTTGGTATCGGATAGCGTTCGCACTAAGTTAGTTTACCTCAAAGGCTCTTATGAGTTGATTCAAATACGGTTAAAAGAACGTAGCAATCATTACATGAGCGAGAAACTTCTCAATAGCCAGTTTGATACTCTCGAAGAACCATTAGATACGATATCTATGGATGTTGCACAACCACCCCAGATCATTGTCCAGAATATTAGAACGGCTTTGAGACTTTAGCTTATTGGTTAAAACCTTAAGATTAAGATTAATCACGTCTCTACGAAAACACGAACTTTCGGCAACTAAATACGTCAGATGTAAGTCTAAAGAAGTTTTAAAAGCAACCACCTCACTGTAGTGGTAGGAGAAAACTAGTGTTTCTAAGATTAGCGCAACAACATCAAGAATTCGTTCAAGACTTGGTAATGAACCTACAAGCCTTGACAATTATTCTTGAGTGGCGTGGGTATTCTGCCTCATGTTATACGTGCGGCGACCAAATGAAGAGTGCTTCATTTATGGTTAGCCTACGAGAAAAGCATCTGATTCGTTTTGTAGTGTCTGATTACGGAATTACTTGGATGGAATTATGGGACGATCGCGAATTAATGAAGTTGGAGGGTGCAGAAGCAATAAAACAATTGCAAGAGTTGTCTAATATTATCAAGTATTCGCACACCATACAATTGACAACTTAACACTCCTCTAAGTCAAACCGACAAAAACTTAATATAGATTTTACACAGGTGTGTATAAAGCTATTTATTCAAAAATCTATCCAACAGATGAATTATCTGTTGGTATAAACTTATATCTACGCAACTCGCACAAGTACTTGGTTTTAAGTCTGCGCTCTACATTTTGTGTACTTTATCAATACTTTTGTCTAATTCCGATTGGATTGTAAAAAACACTTGACGAAGTGTGTTGTACAGGGTTTTGCAGATCGAAAAGAAACTTAACACACGTCCTTGCACACGTGTGCAAAAATAAATCAATTACAGCTTTTGCACACCTGTGCATAAATGGATTCCCAAAGTCCGATTTAGAAAATCAATACCGACAAGTAACAAGATATGTCTCCAATACTTGTCGGTTAAGGGGAAAAGGGGAAGGGGGAAGGGGAAAAAACCTTTAACCTTTATCCTTTAACCTTTTCCCCAAACCCAATTCCGAGTTAAAAATCCTTAACCGAGCAGTATTGGATATGTCTCAGATTTTAAAGAATTCCATCGAACAAGCTCAAAACAACCCCTTACATTCGCTAGAAGAGTGGGAAGAAGACTTACTCAATCGCTATCCCAATCCAGACAGCATAGTTAAAGAAGGTAAAACCACCGAAGAGTATAGGAATTACCAAACGCCTACTAGAGATACGGTGAAGGAATTTTATCGGTTAAATCATATTAATCAAACATATAATTTTGTCCTTGAGAAAGAAAAGAATTTTCTCAAGTTTGATAAGAAAGAAATGTCTGTTTGGGATGCGGTTGAATTTTTGAATCAATTAGTAGATGATTCAGATCCTGATACAGATATGGATCAGCTACAACACCTATTGCAAACATCAGAAGCCATTCGCGCTGATGGTCATCCTGATTGGATGGTACTTACTGGCTTCTTTCACGATCTGGGGAAGGTGCTTTGTCTATTTGGTGAGCCTCAATGGGCTACTGTCGGTGATACCTATCCAGTGGGTTGTGCATTCTCTGATAAAATTGTTTTCTCGGAATTTTTCAAAGAAAACCCTGATTACAATAACCCCAATTACAACACTAAATATGGTATTTACGAGCCGAATTGTGGATTGAGTAATGTACATATTTCATGGGGGCATGATGAGTATTTATATCAGATAATGAAAAACTATTTGCCTGAATCGGCGTTGTATATGCTTCGCTATCACTCATTTTATCCTCAACACCGCGAAAACGCATATAACCATTTGATGGATAAACACGATCGCGAAATGTTTAAATGGGTGAATTTATTCAATCCTTATGATTTGTATTCAAAAAACCCTACTCCTCCCGATTGGCAAAACTTAAGACCATACTATGAAGATTTAGTGGCTAAATATCTACCCGCGACGTTAAAGTTTTAAACTGCTGACACTCAATTACTAGCTATTGCTGTGCGCTAAAAAATCTCCATTTTTCTAGGAGATGCTAAGAGCAGTTAATCAATTTCAGGTTTGGGATTTTAGATTAACCTATATCTATAGATTGGTGCTGAAAACTAGTTTGAAGCTTAGAATTTGAAATCTTGCAACTGCATTATCTAAAATCTAAAACTGGTTATCCTCCAAGCTAAATTATGATATTTCAATCTGAAAATATTAAGTTTTTTGAATTTGCTTAATCTTAAAAATACTTAACATTTTCCAGCACTAGAATTCCAAGAGTTTTAACTAAAGATAGATTAAAAATCTTTCTTTATTTTGTAACATTTAATAACTAAAACTCATTTTGGTACTAAGGAAGGATAAACTCATAAAAAGACAAGCAGATGTTCTCAAGGCGAATAATATCCTTTTCTAAAAATTTTGCCGAAAAGGTAGTTTCAATCCAGGCACATTAAAAAAGCATTTTCACCAAAAACTAGTGTGAATGACGTGATGTAATCGTCAGAAATTTGCTTTAAAAATAAATTTTTTAGTGAATTGGAATGAATAGCAGCAACTCAAATCACATCAGTTTGCAAGATATTAAATAAGAGTTGAAAATGCCAAATCCTGTAGAAATATTAGGTAATGTCTGATTATTTTAGACATGTTTAATATTCTGCCGACCTTGATCAAATTTAAATCCGTTGTTAAAAATAAGACAAAGATGAAGACAATTGCGCTCATAGTTGGCATATTAGGTTTCACTTTTGTGAGCTGCACAAATAGCGCTCCAAATGACAACTCTGCTGCTAATGTTACTAATACTGCTACCAACACTAGTTTACAGACTAAAGTTAATAGTCCAAATAGAAAATTGCAAACAATTGGTGTTGCCTTGGGTGACTTGGGAAACCCTTTCTATAATGCAGTGCAGAAGGGTGCGGAGACAGAAGCGAAGAAAATCGGCGGTAATATTAGAGTGAATGCGGTTTCTAGTGGTTTTGATCTGAACCAACAAAGCAACCAAATCGAAAATTTTACTGCTGCAAATACTGATTTAATTATCCTCAGCGCTGTTGATAAAAAAGGAGTTAAACCAGTAATTGACCAAGCAAGGCTGGCAGGTAAGATTGTCATTGCCGTAGATTCAGCCGTTGATGCAGACGTAGATGCAATGATTAGCTCCAACAATACCCAAGCTGGTGAAGTTGCTTGTCAATATATTGCCGATCGCATCAAAGGTCAAGGTAGTGTAGTCATCCTCAACGGTACGCCGATGGATTCAATCAATCAGCGAGTCAGTGGTTGTGAAAAGTCATTAGCCAAATATCCCGATATCAAACTCATCTCTAAAGACCAAAACGCTGAAGGGACAAGGGATGGAGGTTTGAGAGTGATGAGTGATTTACTTACAACCTTTCCCAAAATAGATGCCGTTTTTGCCACGAACGACCAAAGCGGTGTGGGTGCAGACTTAGCAGCTAGACAAGCAAGACGCAAAGAATTTTTTATTGTTGGGGTTGACGGTTCGCCAGATGCAACCAAAGCAATGGAAGACAAAGATGGTGTATTTGCTGCAACTGCGGCGCAAAATCCCGCAGGGATGGCTCAAAAAGCAGTTCAAGTGGGAAATGAGATCGTTCAGGGCAAAAAACCTGAGTCATCTGAGATTTTGATTCCAGTCAAATTGGTTACTAGAGATAATCTCAGCAGCTACAAAGGCTGGTAAGTAAGAAAATTTTAATTAACTTTAGGAAATAGATAAACATGAAAAGGATTGCGATCGCAGCTAGCATACTAGGTATCATCAGTGGTGGCGTTGTCGGCTGTACAAATGCTTCTCCCGATAACAACACTGCTACTAACCCTGAGACAAAACCTGCTACAAATACTAGTGCCGAGACTAAAACTGCCACTAGGAATTCCAAATTACGATCAGTTGCCTTTACCGTTGGCGATTTAAGTAACCCTTTCTTTGTCCTCATGGGACAAGCAACTGAGGCAGAAGCCAAGAAAATTGGCGGTAAAGATGTCAATGTAACTGTAGTTTCCAGCGCTTACGATCTGAATCAACAAGCCAATCAAATTGAAAATTTCACTGCTTCCAATACTGACATTATTATCGTCAATGCTGCTGATAAAAGTGGCATTAAACCAGCAATTGAAAAAGCGAAACAAGCTGGTAGAATTGTCATTGCGGTAGATACTGGTGCTGAAGGAGGCGTGGATGCCACTATCACTACTAATAATGTTCAAGCTGGAGAAGTTAGTTGCAAATATATTGCCGATCGCCTCAAAGGTAAAGGCAATGTAGTAATAGTTAATGGCCCGCCAGTAGACTCGGTGATTCAGCGAGTTAGTGGCTGCGAGAGTGTACTGTCTAAATATCCTGATATCAAAATCCTCTCCAAAAACCAGAATGCAGAAGGTAGTCGGGATGGAGGACTGAGAGTTATGACTGATTTGCTCACCACCTTCCCAAAAATTGATGCGGTTTTTGCCATCAACGATCCAAGTGGAGTTGGTGCAGAACTAGCAGCAAACCAAGCACAACGTAAAGATTTCTTTATTGTCGGGGTTGATGGTGCGCCAGAAGCAATCACTGCGATCGCAGCTAAAGATAGTATATATGCTGCAACCGCTACTCAAAATCCGCGAGGGATGGCTGAAAAAGCAGTTCAGGTTGGAAACGACATTTTAAATGGGAAAAAACCTACTAATCCCACCATTTTGATTCCCGTAAAGCTGATTACAAAAGATAATGTCAGCACAGAAAAAGGCTGGAAATAATAATAATTGTAAATTCGCAATTAAGAGTTATGTCTAAGCTGAATTGAGTCTTTTGATACATTGACATAGTTTTTGCACATACCCATGATGTATCTATGTGCATTTGTAGAAAGTTCTGAATATTGCCTTTCAATATTCAGAGCTTCCCAAGATAGCAATTGCTTTTTAAAACAGAATTTTGTGATGCTTTTAATTTCACATCATCAGATGTGAGTTGATTAATTTCTAACTCACAACTTGCGACTTTTAGATTCTTTTTACAGGAGATGTTCATGACAACAAATATTGAAACCTCATTTCCTGATGCACCAACCACCACCCCTGTATTAGAAATGCAAGGGATTACCAAACGATTTCATGGTGTATCTGCGCTCCAAAATGTTAATCTCACGATTTATCCAGGAGAAGTTCACGCCCTGATGGGTGAAAACGGGGCAGGCAAAAGCACATTGATGAAAATCTTGGCTGGAGCTTACATTGCTGATGAAGGAGAAATTCACATCAATGGTCAACCCTTGAAAATTACCGATCCGGCGACAGCACGTAAGGCGGGTATTAATCTTATTTATCAAGAACTGAATGTTGCACCTAATTTAACCGTTACCGAAAATATGTTTATGGGTAGCGAGTTGCGTCGGGGTCAGTTTTTAGACCGCAAAGCGATGCAACTGGAAGCAGAGCAAGTGTTAGATAGCTTGGGAGCCAATTTTACAGCGCAGACTATAGTTGGGACTTTATCCATCGCAGAACAGCAGCAAGTCGAAATTGCCAGAGCGCTGAAAGATAAAAGTCGGGTTTTGGTGATGGATGAGCCAACAGCAGCATTATCTGACCGCGAGAGCGACCATTTATTCGAAGTAATTCGCAAACTACGGAGTGATGGCATTGCGATTATTTACATCAGTCATCGTATGGAAGAAATCTATGCTTTAGCTGACCGGATTAGCGTCCTGCGCGATGGTCAATATATTGGTAGTCTCACACGCAGCGAAATTTCTCCACAGCGATTAGTGCAGATGATGGTTGGTCGCTCCATGCAAGACTTTTACGAACATCAACGGCAAATGAATTCGGGGCCGGTGGTGCTAGAAGTCAGAAACATGAGCGATGCCCGCAAAAAGATTGAGCCGGCTAGCTTTGAACTTCATGCAGGGGAAATTCTCGGTTTAGCGGGGTTAGTTGGTGCAGGACGCACAGAACTATCGCGGCTGATTTTTGGTGCTGACCGCAAAGCCAGTGGTGAAGTATTTTTAAATGGCAAAAAACTGGAAATTAATACGCCCAGTGATGCGATCGCTGCCGGAATTGGCTACGTCCCGGAAGACCGCAAAGACCAAGGTTTATTTCTAGAGATGAGCGCCCGCAAGAATATTGCCATCAACACACTCAAGCAGGATGCCAAAGGTGGAATTGTTAACTGGCCTTCAGTGAATCGGCTGTCAACAGAAGCGGTGGAAAACTTTAATATCCGCCTGGCCAATTTGGAAATTAGAGCATTGGATCTTTCTGGTGGCAATCAACAAAAGCTACTGCTAGCGCGTTGGTTAGCCATTAAACCTAGAGTACTGATGTTAGATGAGCCGACACGCGGCGTAGACATTGGTGCCAAAAGTGAAATTTATCGAATTATGAGCGAATTGGCAGCACAAGGTGTTGCTATTTTAATGGTTTCCAGCGAACTATCAGAGATTGTCGGTATGAGCGATCGCGTCTTGGTGATGCGAGAAGGACAACTTGTAGGCGAACTGGACGGCAGCCTTGGCAAAGAAATCACCCAAGAAAAGATTATGCATTATGCAACTGGAGCATCGGAGGTATCAGCATTATGAGTCAGACAGTCAGACCGCCTATCAATAAATCAGCCAACAATCCCGCAGCTCGCAACCGGAAATCAATCAGCACTCTGCTGGAAGTTGCGGGTATTCTGCCAATCCTAGTAATTATCTGCATCTTATTTGCATTCCTTTCTCCCAACTTTCTCACCGGTGGTAACATCGTCAATATCTTGCGTCAGGCATCAATAAATATTGTGCTGGCGACAGGAATGACCTTTGTAATTCTCACCGGAGGTATTGACCTATCAGTTGGGTCAATATTGGCTGTTTCTGCCGTAGTTGGACTGCTGGTATCGCTACTGCCGGCTTTAAGTTGGGCGGCTGTACCTGCTGCATTGCTGGCAGGGTTGCTTTTAGGCTTAGTCAACGGCGCTCTCATCACCTTCTTGGATGTGCCACCTTTTATTGTCACGTTGGGTTCACTTACAGCCTTACGGGGTGTGGCCTTTTTGATTGCTAAAGGGACAACGCTGATTAACCGAGACATCAATTTTGCTTGGGTTGGTAATAGTTACGTCGGGCCTCTGCCGTGGTTAGTAATCATTGCACTACTGACTGTAATCGCTAGCTGGTTTGTGCTGCGGCAAACTGTTCTAGGAGTGCAGATATATGCAGTAGGTGGTAACGAACGGGCAGCCAGATTAACTGGGATTAAAGTTAATCGTGTCTTGCTATTTGTCTATGGTATTAGCGGATTACTGGCAGGCTTAGGAGGAATCATGAGCGCCAGCCGTCTATATAGTGCCAGTGGCATATTGGGTCAAGGTTACGAATTAGATGCGATCGCAGCTGTTATTCTTGGTGGAACCAGCTTTACAGGCGGTATTGGTACCATTGGCGGCACACTTCTCGGTGCATTAATTATTGCTATTCTCAACAACGGTTTAACTTTGTTGAACCTGTCTTACTTCTGGCAACTAGTCGTCAAAGGACTAGTAATTATTTTGGCAGTAATGATTGACCGACTCCGCAGACGTTCTAGACGGTGAACAAAAGGCAGGGGAGCAGGGGAGCAGAGGAGAAGTTGCAGTAAGTCTTTCCCCTCTGCCCCTCCGCCCCTCTGCCTCCTATACCCAATTCCCAATATATAAACTTATGTCTACCACTACTGTTCGTCGTAAATCCAGCACATTTTATGTGATTTTGATTGCTGGCGCTGCTGCCCTCGGTGGCTTTCTGTTCGGTTTCTCCTGGGGGCCAGTGGTTTGGGTGCTGTTGGGAGAAATGTTTAATAACAAAATTCGAGCGGCTGCACTTTCAGTTGCGGCTGCAATCCAATGGGTTGCGAATTTCGTGATGCCCGCCCTGATTCTGCAAACTTTATCTGGAACATCTAACAACAAATAAATACAAGCTTTCGCTTCAGTCAATCAATAAAAAGATGGAAACTCTCAATACGGCTCTTTGTTCTTATGGTTTGTCCGGTAGGGTCTTTCATGCGCCGTTCATTGATTTGCATCCAGGTTTTCAATTAGCAGGCTCTTGGGAAAGAAGCAAAAAGCTGATACAGGAAGATTATCCAAGAGTAAAAAGCTATCCTTCTTTGGAAGCATTGCTAACCGACGATAAAGTAATTCTGGTGGTGATAAATACACCAACTTATACACATTATGATTATACGAAACAGGCTTTGCTGGCAGACAAGCATGTAGTGGTAGAAAAAGCATTTACCACAACAGTGAAAGAAGCAGAACAACTGAATGAATTGGCATTAAAACAGGGAAAGAAATTATCTGTATATCAAAACCGCAGGTGGGATAGTGATTTTAAAACAGTAAAAAAAGTGATACAAGAAGGTTTGCTGGGTGATATTATTGAAGCAGAATTTCAATTTCAAAAATATAAACCAGCACTCAGCCATAAACAACACATAGAAGTTGCCAGTCCAGGTGCAGGAATATTAAACAATTTAGGCCCGCACTTAATAGACCAGGCTGTGCATTTATTTGGGATGCCTGATGCTATTTTTGCAGACATCCGAATCACAAGAGTGCGATCGCAGGTAGATGATTATTTCGAGTTGATACTATACTACGACAAGCTGCGCGTTAAGTTAAAAGCAGGTTTCCTTGTGCGTGAACCCGCACCTGCCTACATCATACATGGCACAAAGGGTTCTTTTCTCAAAAGCAGAGCCGATGCCCAAGAACAGTATTTAGTCGCGGGTATCAAGCCTAATACACTTGATTGGTATACAGAGCCGGAAAGTGAATATGGCTTGCTGCATACAGAAAAAGACACAAAAGTAATTCGGGAAAAAGTAAAAAGCTCACAGGGCAGTTATTTAGGCTATTACGACGCAGTATATAAATCTATTGTTGATAATCAGCCAGTTGCTGTTACTGCCGAAGACGGAATTAATGTAATGCGGATTATAGAAGCAGCTATTAAAAGCAGTAATGAGCAAAAAGTTATAGCGTTGCTTTAAGTAATCTAAAATTTCAACTCAAAATATCTAACTTTAATGCTGGCTAGATTATAAGCCAGAAGCTTTTGTTCGACTGTAATTTCTTTCTTTACAAAGTCAGAATTCAACCATTTCCACATAAATAAGTCCATGATTAAAATTCTTCTGCATAGCTTTTTTCTCCTACTTTTCGCAGTTCCAGCAGTTTGGGCAGCACCTCCAGAAGATGATAGAAATTTGCAGGGACAAGTCAATTCTGTTTCCCAACTTTCCGACATCAAACCGAGCGATTGGGCATTCCAAGCACTGCAATCACTAGTCGAACGTTATGGCTGTATTGCAGGTTATCCTGATGCAACCTATCGCGGTAATCGTGCCTTGAGTCGTTATGAATTTGCTGCTGGTTTAAATGCCTGTTTAGACCGGGTGAATGAATTAATTGCTGTGGGTACTAATGATTTGGTCAAAAAAGAAGATTTGACAGTGCTGCAAAATTTGCAGACAGAGTTTGCGGCAGAATTGGCAACTCTGCGTGGCCGGGTGGATACCCTGGAAGCACATACAGCAACGCTGGAGAAGCAGCAATTTTCCACCACTACTAAGTTGAATGCTCAAATTATTACGGCCATTAGTGACACCTTTGGTAATAGGGTGGGTGGAGACAGCGATGAATCCCGTCTCTATTTTGCTAACCGGGGTCGTCTCAACTTAGAGAGTAGCTTCACCGGTAAAGATTTATTGCGAGTCCGGCTGGAGTTTGGCAATTTTACAAATTCTAATGGTGCAAGTCAAATTGCCGCAGCCACAGGCACAGGCATGACACGCCTGAATTTCGACAATGACAGCAACAATACACTAATAATTCCCCACATCCGTTACTACTTCCCCGTTGGTGACTCCCTTTCTTTCGTTGTTGGCCCCACAGGTATTGGTTACAACGACATCACAAACAACATCACTCCTGCCACGATCGCCGATGATGGTAATGGGATTCCCTCACTCTTTGGTAAAAACAGTCCCCTCTTCGAGCGGGGTGGTGGTGGTGCAGCCGCTAATTGGAGTATCAGTAAAAACTTGATTCTCACCTTGGGCTATTTAGCAAATAGTCCGAACGTTCCATCAGCACAAAATGGCTTATTTGATGGCGGCTACAATGCTCTAGCCCACTTAGCATATTACGGCGAACAAGGGGCTATTGGTGTCGCCTACTCTCATGGTTATAACCCTGCTGGCACTGTAGATATCAACGCCGGGAGAGGTAGCGCCCTGTCAAATGCTCCCTTTGGAAATAACATTGCTACTTCCAATAGCATTGTTGGCGTACAGGGATACTATCGCTTTTCCCAAAATTTCCAGGTACACTCTTGGGGCGGATATGTTTGGGCAAATGCAAAAAACTCTGGTTTCAGCGATATTTCTAATGGTAGGGGTGGAACAGATTCTCTCTTCGTAAACAGTGGTGATAATGCCAATGCTTGGTTTGGGGCGATTGGTATGTCGTTTCCCGATGTGGGCGGTAAAGGCAACCTGCCAGGAATTCTCTTTGGGATACCACCGCGTGTCTCTAACAGTGATATCCGTCAAGACCGAGACACCGCTTATCATATTGAAGCATTCTATCGCTACCGCCTCAACGATAATATCTCAGTAACTCCTGGTTTCTGGGTGATTCTCAACCCGGAAAATGATAGTAGGAATGATACGCAGTATGTGGGCGTGCTTCGTACAACCTTCGATTTTTAATGGTTTAGTTGGCTAACAGAGTTTGTTAGCCAACTCGCAATCAATCGAAAATAGTTGAATCTTTAAACTGATACAATAAGTCTCTTTTAATAAGGGGATTTGAGCCAAGTCTTGTTCACTCAGCTATTAGCTAAATTCCGCCGTACTCTAATAGCATCTTCACCACTTTATTTCATCACTCCGTATAAAGATTAATCAAAGGTAAATATCAGTATTTTCTAGGACTTGCTTTATCTCTAGGGAGTGAGGAAGTCAAAACTTCAGATATTGTAAATTCTTTACTTATGCGGATTACGATTCCGTTTGTCCATGCTCATACTAATAGGCTAAAAATATTTTAATTTGCATCCGTAAAAATTAGTACTTACGCAATAACTCTCTCAAACTCTTATTCCTTTGTGTACTTTGCGTCCTACCCTGTGGGAAGCCGCTCCGCGTCTATGCGGTTCGTTTTTTCATTATTTTGCGTAAGTCCTGAAAATAAATTACTTGTGGGGTGGGCAACATGAGCGCCAAAGTTGTGCAGATTAAAAGTGCTACAGCTTGCTTTAAATATCTTTATGACTGTTTAAGATTGAGCATTTATATCTTAAAACAAACTTAGGGGCAAAGTAACGAGAATTATTCTTGGGGAATGGGCATACCGACCGCCCGGAAAGACAAAGATGGGCATCTTGTCCATCCCGCAAATATGCAATACCAAAAATAGCTTTGGTAAATATATTCTGAAGCAGAGCCTACACAACTTAATTAGTTAAGAAATGAAGTAATCAAGACGAATATAAATCCTTGAATAAAACCCAATTCTAACCCATTTGGTAAACCTGTTATGAATTCTGAAAACATCGGTCAAGAGAGACAAAACTTAGGATGGTTCATCGTTCTAGGCATTCTAATGATTGTGCTAGGCATGGCAGCGATCGCAGAACCATTCGTTGCCACTATTGCGATCGCAATCGTCATCTCTTGGTTTTTATTGATCGCTGGTATTGTCCGAATTGTCCACGCATTGCAATCACGACGACAAAAAGGCTTCTGGCTAAAGCTAGTGGTTGGTATTCTATATGTACTTGCTGGGATTATGTTGATTGGCAACATCTTTGGTGCTGCACTCTCCCTCACATTAGCCTTGGGAATTGTCTTTTTGGCTGAGGGTGTATTTGAGGTAATTACAGCATTTCAAGTACGTCCAGATCCAAATTGGGGTTGGACACTGTTTAGTGGCATGATGGCCATTATTCTGGCAATTTTAATTTTGTATCAATGGCCTTTCAGTGCAGCTTGGGTGCTGGGATTATTCGCAGGGATTAATTTTTTGTTAACGGGTGTTTGGATGATCGCGCTCTCACTACCTAGCCGTCGCATTCCAAACCAGAGAACAGGAATCTGAATTGGGTACAGGGTCTGACTTTTCACGGCATCTGGAAAACCTCTCTCTAAATCTCTCTCCTAAAAGACTACGGTGTACACACAAGTCTTATAAAGTTGTCTAACAGTGTTTCGATCCCCCCTAACCCCCCTTAAAAAGGGGGGAAATTTCTTCAAGTCCCCCTTTTTAAGGGGGATTTAGGGGTTTAAGGGGGATTTAGGGGGATCAGATAATTTGTGTGTACACCGTAGCCTTTTAGGAGAGAGACTTTGAATTTTCCCCCTTCCCGCGTCGGGAAGCGGGTTAGGGGTTAGGTTTTTGGTGGACTTTTCCACATGACCTGAATTGTCAGGTATAGGGCAATACGCTTGGGTTTTCGAGACGCGATAAATCGCCGTCTCTACAAGTGTTTTGGTCTTATCTGAACTGTATTGAGGTATAGGGGAGAGGTAACAGGTGATAAGGAATAATTTGTACCCTGTAACCTATACCCTATCGCTAAAGCTTAACATCACAGTTATGGAGCAGACTGGTAATAACTACAGCAAGCTTTCGGTGAGTAAATTACTGATTTCCAGGAGGTGCTGACCGATCGCCACTTGGAGGATTGGCAGGAACACCCAACGCATCTTTTAACTGTTGTTCGCTAACTCCTAACTTGGTCGCAGCCGCCTTAAAATCAGGTCGAGGTGGGCGTTGTTCTCCTTCTGGTGGTTGTTGTGCCTGTGCAATTTGAGAGAATTTATTAGCGGCATAAGCCTGATTGAGTGAAATCAAACCAAATGTGCCAACCAGAACGGGAATCGCTGTTACAACTAGTATTCTACGAATATTCATGATTATTTTTCCAAAGATAGCTCGTTTACATTTCTGATTTAACTGAACCAAAATTACAGTTTGCCCTGCTTGTAAATTACAATTTTGTAATTTTCAGGAATAAAGGGTGCTGCAATTAACGGTTATTGTGTTCTACACGATTTTGAACCGCACCCTGATGATGATTTTGGGGATGTTGGGGAGGACGCTTTTTCTGATTTAGAAGGGGCTTAGAATGTCTAATCTGTGGTTTTTTATCAGATATTTGTGGTGTTTGAGGCTGTTGGGAAATCTGGGCATTTCGATTGGATGGATTAGCGGCATAAGCCTGATTTTGTAGGCTAAAACCGAATGTACCAATCAAAAAAGGTATCGCTGCTACGGTTAAGACTCGACGAATATTCATATAAATCAACCTGCAAAAGTTAAGGTGTTCATATTTCTGATTAAGCCACCTCAAAATTACAGTCCACCTGCTTTCTAAATTACAGTTTTGTAATTTAAGTAGAAAGGTAATGAATCTAGAATGGAACAATATATAAACTAATAAATACTTGTGAACGTTCTATTTGTCGAAGATGAAGCGAAAATTGCTAACTTCGTCCGGGCTGGACTGAAGGAGCAGGGATTTGTTGTAGACTACTGCGACAATGGTGATGAAGGATATCTGCGGGCATTAGAAAATGAATATGATGTTCTTATCCTCGACATTATGGTGCCGGGAAAGGATGGACTCTCAATCTTAAAACTCTTGCGGGGGCAAGGTCGGAATGCGCCAGTAATTTTATTAACGGCTCGGAATGAACTAGACGATCGCTTGGCAGGGCTAAATTTAGGAGCCGATGACTATATCGCTAAACCGTTTTTTGTAGAAGAGTTAGCGGCTCGAATTCATGCCGTTGTTCGCCGGAGTGTGAGCAATCGCCAAAATATCCTTAGTGTTGGGCCTATCAAACTCGATCGCATCACCAGGGAAGTTACTTGCGATCGCCAGGCGATAGAACTCACCAGCCGCGAGTTCAATCTTCTGGAGTATCTCATGCGCTCTCCTGGAAGGGTTTTCACACGTACCCAAATTTTGGAGCATGTTTGGGGCTACGACTTTAACCCCAACACCAATGTCGTAGATGTTTGTATCCAGCGAATTCGTAAAAAAATTGACCCCATTGATGAAGCAGTCTGGATTGAAAGCATTCGAGGGGTTGGATATCGGTTTCGCAAACCAGAGTCTAGCTCATGAAACTCCCTTCATTTCGCCTCCGAATTGCCCTATTGTCTGCGGCTCTAGCAGGAACCACATTAGTTGGTTTTGGTGCAGTCTCCTGGTTTCAGATTTACAATGCTAAAATCAGCCGTCTTGATGCAGAACTGTTAAATCACTTGATGCGGGCAACTCCGAATTTGCCACCACGGGGGGAACTTCCTGAAAATCAGGGCAAAGAAAGCCGACCCTCACGATGGCAATTTTACGAAGACTCATTATCTGATGCCTTCGGAACCAATACAAAAACCCCCATTGCCCTACTGGTGCTTGATGCCAACGGCAACATACTTTATCAATCTAACTCCCTAACTGCCGACGTTGAGGTGAATCGCCTACTGCTTAAGCGTCTTCAGTTGATACCTTTACCATCACCTCCGCAGAGAGAACCACCGCCACCCTCAAATAGAAATGTTGGGCCGCCACCCTTTCTTCGTCCACGTCCACCTAAATTTGTCACTGAACAGACAGCAAAAGCAGCTTGGCGGATTGGAGCAACTAAATTTCCCAATGCTCAGGTTGGCATTGCTGTGAATCTGCAAGCCGTCGATCAAGAAATGGCTACCATTCGGAATATTTTCCTGGTTTCAATTCCGGGGTCGCTATTGCTAGTTGCCATCGGTGCATGGTTAGTTTCTGGTGGTGCTTTGCGTCCTATCCATCAATTAACAGGTGTTATTCAACAAGTAACTGTTAAAGGACTAGATCAACGAATTCCCGTTGGAACAACTGATGTTGAATTTGTCGAGTTGATTCAGGTATTTAACTTGATGTTGGAACGGTTGGAACGCAGTTTTACTCAAGCTTCCCGCTTTAGTGGTGATGCGGCTCATGAACTGAAAACCCCACTGACGATTTTGCAAGGCGAACTAGAACGAACGCTGCAACAGGTTGATCCTGGGAGTGAAGTACAACAGCGCTTAAGTAACCTATTAGATGAGGTGCGCCGCCTGAGTGGAATTATGCGGAAACTCTTGCTGCTATCTCTGGCAGATGCGGGAAAAATGAGCTTGTATTTGGTTGAGGTGGATATGTCTGAGTTGCTGATGGAGATGCTAGAAGATGTGGAAATGCTGGCTCCCCACTTGACTGTGCAAACAGACTTTACTGATGGACTACGCTTACAGGGCGATCGCGATCTTCTAATTCAAGTTTTGCAAAACCTGTTCAGTAATGCTATAAAATACAATCTCGCCAACGGCTGGATAAAAATTCGCACTCATCAAACTCAAACAACTCTCCACGTCATCATTGCCAATGCATCCAAAGATATTCCAGTGAGCGATAGTCTACGCATTTTTGACCGCTTCTATCGCGGCGATCCGGCTCGAACCCGCAAAATAGAAGGCATCGGACTAGGACTCAGCCTAGCCCGTGAAATTGCCAGGGCACATCATGGCGACCTCACCCTTGACTCAACAGCTTTTGGCCAAACAGCTTTCACCCTCACCTTACCGATCAAAGAAGTAGGAGGAGAGCGACGCGAAAAAGTGAGATCATCATGAAAAGAGAAGAGGAAGTAAAGAGAAAATATTAGTATTTTTTACGACTTTTATAGCCTTGAATATACTTATTTATTTCCCTCCCCTGCCTCCCCTGCTCTTTCAAGGGTAGGTTTTTTAGAATCTCAAAAATAGTTGAGAAAATTCTCAATTGTTTAACGTGGTTTGGTCATTTCAGGATTTAAGCATCGGCTGAAATAGCCAAAAAATGATCAAATACAAAATACCTACCCTTGAAAGGGGTAACTGGGGCGTTAAAATCTGGTGGAACAGAAGCATTGAAGGAATTAGTGGATCATCCTCTTGTAAATGGGGCGTGAGTATCAACGGATACTGTTGACAAAAGTAATACATGTTTGTATTTTAAAGTATTACGTAAGCTCAAACCTTCAATCTGTCGTTGCGGCTTTTAGTTGTAACACTTTTGTTTATGTGTTTGTAACACTTTCGCCAACAGTATCAAAAGTGGACAAGACCCCATATCATGAGTTAAAGTCTTATTTTTTATTTCAAATCACAATTTGCGTTAAAGCAACTGTTGCATCATGAGTTGTGCAAATAGCCCTGATTGATTTCCTAGTTCAACAAAACTACCCTGCTGCACTACTTTGCCATTTGCAAGTACGTAAATTCGGTCAGCATTTTGAATAGTACTGAGGCGATGAGCGATCGCAACCCTAGTTACCTTTAGCTGTTGTAAACTTTCACTGACAATTGCCTGGGTTCTGTTATCTAAAGCACTAGTCGCCTCATCGAATAGCAAAATCCGGGGTTTCAACACCAACGCCCTAGCAATTAACAACCGCTGTCGTTGTCCACCAGAAAGATTACTACCTCCCTCACTGACGATTGTATGCATCTGCATCGGCATTGCTGCAACATCATCTCCAAAACCTGCCATTTGAGCTGCTTCCCAAGCTTCGTCCATCGTCACCAAGGCACCACTGGCAATATTCTCGAAAATAGAGGCTGACATCAACCGACTATTTTGCAGTACCACACCCAATTGACGGCGTACAGCATGGACATCCAAAGAAGTTAAGTCTTGCCCGTCGTAGTAAATTGTGCCAGATTTCGGGAATTCAAACCCCAACAGTAACCTCAATAAAGTTGATTTACCGCTGCCAGAAGGCCCAACAATGGCAATAAATTCTCCTGGTTCAGCACGAATGTTGACATCATCTAACGTCAAGGGGCCATCGTCGCGATAACGGAAAGTTACCCGATCTACAACTAATTTGCCCGATAACCTACCCGGATCTGCTTGAGCAGAAGTAATTTCCGGTTCAGCTTGCAAAATAGGTTGGGCCCGTTGCCACAAGGGTAAAACTTGCAAAACTTCCACAACTGTGCTGCTTAAGCTAGTGGCTCCGTTAATAAACGTGCCAAAAGCAACGTTGAATGCTAAGAAAGTGCCAGTGGATAAACCACCTTCTCCAGGAGTTTGGGATTGCCCAATTAAGCTAGTAGCAAACCAGAAGAGGGCAGCAGTGGTTAACACAGGTAATACTTGATTGATTACGGCGAGGCTGTCTTCAATGCCTTGGGTACTCAGCATTAATTTTAGTTGATGCGTATATTGTTTACCCCAGTAAGCAAAAGCGCGGGTTTCAGCTTTGGCGATTCGGAGTTTGGCAACTCCATTAATTAACTGCACCATCACACCAAAGATTTGTCCTTGTAGCTCTAGTAATGGGCGAACTTTACGGACAATAAGAGTACCAGAGATGATAGTGACGGCAATATTTACCAGTGCCACTGCACAAGCTATTAAAGCTAAGGAAGCATTGTAGTAAAACAATAGTCCCAGATTCAGGAGTGAGAACAAACTGGAGAAGATTGTTTTTAAGACTGTGTTACCCAATCGCTGGCGAATTTGAGTAATAGCCGTGACTCTAGAATCCAAGTCACCAACTGAGAAAGAGCGAAAAAAGGAAACCTTCAAGTTTAACAATCGATCCCAAACTGCGGCTTGGGTGGAGGAATCGGCAAAAGTTTCCAGCCTAATCGTGGCAAACCCAAGGGCTAGTTGAAACAGCGTTCCGCCAAAGGCAGCAGCCACCAAACCAACAGCAATTTGGCTCAACAAGCCTCGATTAGCATCTGGGATCGCTTTGTCGATCAGGATAGCTGTAGCTTGAGGTGTCAGCATTCCTAACAGACTGATGGTAATTCCCATTACTAAAACTATAATTAGTTCTTTGTAATGTCCTTGGAGGGCAAACTGAAGTAAATCAAAAGTTTTCAGCTTTTTATCAGGTAAGGGTCGATAGAATGCATAGGCAGTCTTAGCTAGGGCTGCTGCTATGTTGGCATTGACAGAGATAGGCGTTCGTTCCCCAGGAACGTAGAGTTTGTAACGTGTATCAGACACTGGTAATAGTGCCACTGGCAGTTTATCGGCCAGCGTAAATGCCAACATCGGCCCGCAATCCTTTTGCCACCAGTTGTCCCGCAACTGAATTCGTCGCAAGCGGATACGCGAAGCACGAGCGATCGCTTCTACAGGATCTTGGACTCGATTAGAATCTTCTGAAGCAGCTGGCGGACAAATCTTAATTCCTAATGCTCGTCCCACGGCACCAGCAGCAATTAGTAAGGCTTGGTTTGGGTCAGTTGCATCAAGATTACTACTGAATCCTAAACTATTATTTAGCCTGTCTGACTTTGGCTGTGGCAATACAGATGCTAATTCTGCTAACGTCTCTTGCATCACTTGGCTCTCAAGACGTTCTCTTGTTTGAAATCTCAATAATTCTGCATCCATCTCCTGGCGTTGCAGCAGATTAATGCACTGAAGGAAGTAGGTTTGTAGTTGGGACAAACCACCTAACAAGGAATCGATATCTTCTATGTCTGCGGTGTTAACACTTTTCAACTCCACAGTCTTATCTGCTTGTAACCATATATTTTCAGCCAAAGGCAACATTCCAGAGGCAGAAGTTAACGGCAGTTCTGCAAACCCCATCCATCTAGCCCGCCCTTGGAGAATTTGCACCCACGATATTTGATGCGGCTGGAAGATTTGGTCTTTGACTAAGGAGAACTGGCGGGTTTTTGGCAGCGATGTTGGTGTCGTTGGCGTAGTGATACCAGCAAGTACCGAACCTAATTGATAAATCCAGCGTTCTATCAGAGTTACTACTTCTTTATTAGCGTCAGCAAACAACTGGTTAAAGTCTGCTCTCGATACTTTGAGAATTTCTGTCTCCTCCAACGACACTGCTAAAACCTCTTGCTGCTTACCCTCTAAACTTGGTGCGATCGCAAACATCGCCTGTCCAGCCGTGCTACTAAATAAATAGCGGCGAGTGCCTTCGGGAACGCCATCATTAACTGCGATCGCAAATAGCGCCAAGTAACCAGATTTTACTAGCCAAATTGTCTCCGGGTCATCTAGCAGTAGCGATTCATTGCATTGAAAACGATAGTGTTGTCCTTTGAGGTTTGCAAAAGATAAGAGGGATGAGGGAGACACGGGGGACAAGGAAGTAATTTCTTCCTCTGCCTCCCCTGCTCCCCCTGCTCCTCTGCTCCCCTGCTCCCCTACCTCTTCTGTTTCCTCACTGCGAATTAATTGTAAATACGTCCCTTCAACTTGCTGCAATTCTGCATGGCTTCCCCGTTGGACTATCTTGCCGCGATCGAGGACAATAATTTCATCACAATCTCGAATAGTCGAGAGTCGATGCGCCACGATGATGCAAGTGCAGCCGCGCAAACGCAGATTACGACTGACGTTCTTTTCTGTTTCGGCATCCAGGGCGCTGGTGGCTTCATCCATGATCAGGATACTGGGATTATTCACCAAAGCACGGGCAATTTCTAACCGTTGTCGCTGACCACCACTTAAATTGGTAGCACCTTCCAAAAGATCAGCATGATAGCCTCCAGGTAGTGAAAGGATTACATCGTGAAGCGCTGCGTCTTGACAAGCTCGGACAAGATGACTGTCAGGTATAGTAGTATCCCAAAGTGTCAAGTTGTCTCTGACGCTGCCAGCAAATAACAAAATCTCTTGCTCTACGACAGAAATAGAATTGGCTAGTACCTGGCGAGAAATTTGCTCTCTGGGTTTGCCGTCAAATCGAATTTCTCCCTGCCACGGTTCGTAAAGTCCACATAAAAGTTTGGCAATGGTAGACTTACCAGAACCACTCCCACCCACCAAGGCAACTCGCTGTCCTGGCTTGAGCAAAAGACTAAAATTTTGAATCAGTGGCGGGGAAATTTGGCTATAGCCAAATGTCACATTGCGTAATTCAACATACCCCTGTAATTTAGGCAAGGGGGCAGAGGGGCAGAGGGGCAGAGGGGAAAGATTGCAATTGTCCTCTTTCTCTCCTGCTCCCCTGCTCCCCTGCTCCCCTGCCTCCCTGCCTCCCTGCTCCAATTGCCGGTCAATGGGATTACGCAAGACATCATCAAGACGAGTCAGATTACCTTCCATCTCTTGGAGTTCGCTTCCCAGGCTGATGAGATTACTTACTGGAGCGAAAAACCTTTGCATCATGCCAAGAAAGGCTATTAACATACCGATGCTCAAGGCTCCATCCATGACTCGTAAACCGCCTACAGCTAAAAGCAGCATGGAAGCGATCGCTGACAGAAAAGATGGTAAAACACCTATTGTCTGATTTGTTTCCTCTAATTCCTGCTGGGTGTTGATGGCTTTGGCATAGTGACCGGCCCAGCGGGAGAAGAAATCTGACTCTAATCCAGATGCTTTTAGCGTCTCCATACTCTGAAGACCAGAAATTTCTACACCGCGAACTTTTCCCTCTTCTTGGATGAGTTTGATATTGGCATCTACGCGCCGCCCTCTCACCCACTGTAAGGCGGCAAGATTTATCGCGACAAAGGCGATCGCAATTAAAGTTAGTACAACATCATATTGCAGCATCACTATTACATATAAAAATACTGATGCTGCTGCAATTACTGTAGTCGCTAATTCACCCGAAAGCATGTCGGCGATGCTGTCGTTGAGTTGCATCCGGCTACTGATTTCCCCTGCATACCGCTGATCGTAAAAACTGATGGGTAGGCGTAAAATGTGCCACAGATACCGACTCTTCATACCCACAGACAACTTAATTTTCATTTGACGCAAAAACTGCAACTGTAGCAGCGTCAAAAATCCACTGAGTCCGGCTGTGAAGATCATGCCTAAAATTAGCGGACGCAACCACTCATACCGATGCTCAATCAATACGTTGTCTACAAATACTTGGGAAAATGCAGGTATCGCCAGTCCAGGAATTACTAACAAAAATCCTGCCAACACGCAGTAAAGTAATGCGCCAATGGAGCCTCGCAACCGCGACCACAAAGCTAAGATTGTGCTAGGCTTGCGTCCTCCACGTTGAAACTCTGAACCAGGCTCTAGAACTAGCACCACACCCGTGTAAGCACCGCTAAATTCTTCTAAGGAGACGATGCGCCGTCCAGTAGCAGGATCGTTGAGATAAACTCGCTGTTTGGTGATTCCTTCTACTACTAAAAAATGGTTAAAGTTCCAAAATACAATGTAGGGAAATTTTAACTGCAACAAGCCAGCTAAGTTGGTTTTAAAGCTTTTAGCGCTGAGTCGATAATTTCTGGCAGCCTTCAAGATATTTAAGGCACTAACTCCATCCCGCGAGACACCGCACGCTTGCCTCAGTTCCGTCAGTGGGACAATCCGATTGTAATAACCGAGAATAATTCCCAAAGCAGCAGCGCCGCATTCTACTACCTCCATTTGCAGCAGAGTCGGAGTATGACACCGCTTGTTTTTACGCAAGCGCCCTAATATATTTTGCAGATTTCGCCAGAACATAAAAATATTTTTTAATAATTACTTCCTCATTTCCCTTATCGCCAATATCAAGAAATGCCACTCCAGGATCTGAGAATCGGCAGGACAAAAGTAATCGGGGCGCGTTCTTCCACTGTGACTTGTACTGAGGTGGTAGTTCCAGAAGTGACTTTCATCTGTGGCCCTTGGGAAGAAGACCATTTGTAGTCGCTGAAGGTGGAATTGTCTGGTTGCAGTCGTGCAGTAATTAGCATCTGTGGCCCTTGTGACATCAAAGCTTCCACCAATTCGGAATTGCCTACTACACTTAATGCACCTTCTTTAGTCACGGGAAAGGCTGAGACTTCTGTGACAGCACCGATGATGCCACCAAAGCGTTCGCGTTGCACTGTACTAGGTGTGACTTGTAACTTCATCCCTGGTTGAATTTGCTTGCCATCGCCAACGGGAAAAAATGCTACACTCACAGGTTGAGCCGATCGCTTCTGTGCAGCGATCGCTCCTATGGGTGTACCCTGTAAAACAACCTGTCCTGGACTTGCCGAGATTTCTAAAATTCGTCCTGAGTAACTGCTCTTGACTAAGCTGTTGCTCGATAGTTGCAGTGCTAATTGAACAATATTCCGCTGGACTTCCTGAATTTCTTTTTTGCGGTTGGTTACAGTTTCTAAGTCTTGTTGCGCCGCAGTCGCTTCTTTGCTATCTAGTTGCTTTAATTGCGCTTCCAAATCTTTAATTGAGTTCAAATTCTCTAGATATTGTCGTTGGGCATCTGCTTCCTTGACATCTAGTTGCTTGAGTTGCGATTCGGCTTCATTAATTTGGGTGACAGCATTTAAGTAGTCTTGCTGTGACTGTAGGACTGTATCGCCAGAAATTGCTCCCTCCTGCAATAGCTGCTGGCGGTTGGTCAATCTCTGTTTGAAGGTAGGTAAGAGAGCCCGCAGTGCTTGTAAGCTTTGGGTTTGATTGGCGCGATCGCGTTGAATCGAATTTAGCCCTTTCTCTCTTAAAATCGGGGTGAGTTTCTGTACCGCTTGGAGGTTTTGCTGCAAAGATTGGCGTTGCTGTTTAATCGCTTCTTTGTCTGCGTTTTGCCGTTGTCCTTGCACTAAGCTAGCAGCGCTATCTTCTGTTTGTAGTTGCCCTAATTTAGAGCGTACTAGTTGTAGCTGTTTCATAAGTTCGCTTTGGTCTAGCGTCGCCAGCACATCTCCTCTATTTACATAGTCGCCAACTCGAACGTTGATTGCTCGTAATTTACCTGCGATCGGTGACTGGAATGAGGTAATTGTACTGGGATAGACTATTATGCCAGTACCCGTCACTGTAATTGGGATTCGACCTAAAAAACTCCAAGTTAGCCCCGTTGCCACCAACGAACCAACAGCAACTAGAGGTAGCCATTTTTTCGGGCTGACTACCTGCATAATTTGATCTAGTTCTTCCGGTGAAGAAGCACGCTCTAAAGCTTCTTTGCGGAACAGGTCGCTTTTTTGATTAATCACCGAACACCGTCCCAATCTCTATGGGAATGAAAACAAAAAACAGTTTTGAGTGAGTACAATACTATTGCTGCAATCACTAGGAGTTGCAGCCTAAATAGAAAATAGGCAATACAATTGTTTGCTTATTTGACAGTATTAATACTCAAAAATATAAGTTAACATATCATCTTATGATAATTCTGGAAATTAGGCATTAAAGGTTTTTAAATTTTTGATTTTTTTAGACATGAATTTAATTCTCAACCAAGAAACCTTTACTTATAACTTCAGGAGAAATCCAGGCAACTTTTTACAGCATTTAAAAAGGGTGTAAAAGTTTAGGGAAAACACTTTTACTTAAACGTAAATAATCAATCCTTTTTACACCTTTACACCCTAGTATAAAACAGAGCTTACAGAACTCGTGAAAAGTCTACTTAGACGTAAGCGTCGCTTTCTATCATTTGTCCTTTGTTCATATGTCAGTTAATATCTGACATTTAAACACTGAATTAATAATAGCCTTAACGAAAAATGTGCAATTTACAACAGCCCACCAAGAAGCTTGCTAAGATCAAGACCAAGATCAAGATCAACATCAAGATCAAGATTTAAGTTTATCAAAGCACCATAGTCTTTTGGTGGGTGATATTCTGGTTGCTCTGGTTTTGGTGGTTTCCGCCATTTTAGTGGTGGTTTCCAAGAACTTCCTCCTACGAGGGCAACCATTTTTTTGTCATCCAACTCTGTAATAACTGCAAGCTCTTCTTGTTCAAGAGTGATGTTAGACATAACAAATCCTTCCGTCTACAAAACGAGTATGGTCTAGCGAAATTCTTTCAGTCACTTAACCAAAAATTACAGTAACTTACGTTAAAGTAACGATTTTGTAATCTTCATACGAAAACATTGACGGGTGGGTAAGAAGTAAGGGATAATATTGATTGGTCGCTTACCCTTTGACCTTTCGCTTTTATCCGGCTTACACCCGCCAATGTTCGTGTAACGTTGTAGAAGGTTGTGATGCCAGAAATGGTCAGACCACTATGTTATAAGATGTCTGTACACTTATTCGTAAAGGTCGTTTGTAGTCCTTTGTCAGTTGTTTGCAGCAATTGGCAAAGGATTACTGTTTAATAACTCTCTTAACGAAATAATGCATAACTTACATGCTTACTAGCTTAGTGCTGTTTTGATTTGTAGTGATGATACAAATCATGATCGAGAACTTTTTGGCAATACAAACCGTTAAAGTGACTTTTGTTGAGTTGAGCACCCAATGCAGAGCGTACTAAAGCAATAACTTAGTACCCACTATAATCAGCAGGACTAATATCTCACCCACGCCTTGTCGGCGCTGTACTCATTTTTAGCAACAGCATTTCCATTGAATGATATTGCGGTAGCATTTTGCTGGACTATCGTTACGGTAGAATTCTTGCCTATCTTTTTGATGTCAACGTCATTGTTATTGTCGACATCGATATCTACTTTTTTGGCTTTGAAATAGTCTCCACCGCCTACAACTCCACTGATTTCTTCATCAGCTAGCTCTGTCATTACTACGAGTGTTTCTTGCTCAAGTGTTACAACTGACATAAAAGTTCCTTCCTTGTACAAAATGGTTTTTGAACAGTGAAATTTTTGTTTACTTAACCAATAATTGCTAATAACAAAAATCTTTAGATACATCAAACAATGAGTATTTGCTGACTTTTATTAACGTTGTCGTTAGAAAGCAAGAAACTAATGCATCTAACGATATTTGTTATTGGTTAACTTTTGGAATTTCACTATGTTTAAATAATACCTTTTTTCTCAAAAAAGTTTTATAAAGAAATGATAAAGTTAGGAGTAAAAATTTTAAAGATTAGCATTTAGAAATTAAAAAAATGAACGTAATTTTAGAGTAAAAAAATTAAGAACGCTAAGAAAAAATAAGATGGTTTAATAAGATTTCAAAAAAGAAAAATCGATGTGTAGGATAAATAGTAAATCTACAAATAAAGTTATTTAAAAAAAATAATGACATGTATTACAAAATAAAAATCAAAAGTAAAAAATAGCTAATATCAAAGCGCTCCCTGCCTCATCTGAGATGACAATAGCAATCCTAAATCATTCCTAAACTTCAAGATTCCCGACTTCTTTAAGAAGTCGGGAATCTCAGCCTCATCTGGCTTTGAAGTTTAAATTTTGTCCCTTACTCGGTTGGAAGCTGCTGCAATATACAGTAGCGAGTTTGAAAAAACTGATTACAAAAGAAAATTAAATAAACTGTGCCACATTTATGCAAATCTCAAATATATACAATTGCAGACAAGATTTTTTATAAAAATTTAAAATCTTCATTTAATTCAATTTAAATAAAAAACCGCTGATTACAACTTAGGAGTTAGTAGCGAAAATATAGTGACTTATTGCTATTTTAATCATAGGGGTGTTAGAAAGAACGGAAGTGTAAAGTTTGGAGTTGTACTAAGTATCATTTGAGCGACAACAAAGATGAATTTACAGTACTCTTTTCGAGCAACAAATATTCAGATAAACTGCAATCTTTCCAGACTAATATTTAAATGCTAGCTGGTGCTTCGACTGATCTCGCTCCCTTCTTTCCATCTCTATTACACTTCCATAACTTATTGCACATTTACACACCCTTATCTTCTTGCTCTACCTTTAGATAGCTAGAGAACCTGAACTCCATTAACGAACACTTGTTCCTCTATTTTGTCACCCACAGTCTTCTTTGTCTTTATTGTGGTTATTGTTTCTTTGTCAGTCCGCTTGTTTTCAGAGGATTGCTCAAAGATAATAGTTCCATTCACAGGTATATCTGAACTTGTAAAAGACACTTTTTCACCCCCCACTATTCCCTTTAATTCACCATCTATGAGTTCCTCGACAATAACTTTTTGACTACAGGTAAATTTGAAACTAACTCGATTGACATTAGGCATAACTTAACTCCAGAAAAATGTAAATAATTTGTGTCTGAGATATATTCACCAATAACAGGTTGTTTAATAGCTTGTCAACAGGTTATAAAAAAGATCCAACTTTTCCTACTTTTTTAATTTCGACTTCTCTTATTTTTCTTATTCTACTTTTATTACTAACGTTTCTACAAGATACAAGTTTAAAACTACGATTTTTCATGAAAGAAGATTGTCGGATGGCAAAGATTAGCCGACAAAAGTAAACTATTAATAAAAGCTGTGAAAATATTAGTTCTATGCTTGCCAAACAACTGTTGATGTTGGCAGCATCACGCATCTTTATTAAGGTACTGAACTGCTAAAATCACAAATCTTCAATCTCAATTCAAACTTCTGGCACAAATAGGTTCTTTATGAACATAGAAGTGACATGAAAAAATTCAGAAGTCAGAATATTCCGACTTCTGCCTACAGTAGCAAACAATAAGGAGTGTATAATTGTGGTTATACTAGATATTGGTTGAGCGACAACGAAGATGAATTTGTAGCATTCTCTTCGGTCAACAAACTTTTATAAAAATTACAACCTTTGCAGGCTAGTATTTTTATGGAAGCTGCTTCCCTGCCTTTATTTACCTCTCAAAAATCACCTTGAGTTGTTTTACGATGTTGGTTCGCTCAAATTCGCCTCATATCTTGGAAATTACATTTATTACACTTTACTTCGTCGGATTCAGCAGATCAATTACAGTGTAAGAGTAGCTACAGTATTCAGAACTCTTGTTACAACAGCACTAACAATGAGACTCACTCCTGTAACAGTGGTAGCCAGTCCTGGGATTAATTCATCGAGTAGTGCTCCTCCCACTATTCCTTCTAATTCCTCCTCATTAATTTCCTCAAAAATAGCTTCTTGATTGATGAGTTGTGCCAAGTTCTTATCGTTAGCCATAATTTTCTCCAGAAAGTTACTTAGGCATTTGTGCTTTGTATGTACTTATAAATAGCAATTTATGTAAAAGCTTGTCAACAGTTTATACAAAAGTTCCTACTTTTATTACTTAACCTACTTTTCTACTTTTTAAAACCTATTTTTCCCACTTTTCATACTTTTTAAAACCTACTTTTTTAACTTGTCTTCTTAATGTTTTCACATATCCAATATTTGATAATAATACAATAATTTACTACCAAAGGAGGATGTTTTATATAAGATTTTGCTAATTTCTTTGCTCTACTTTGAGTTGTTGTGTAAGGCGGTAAATCTATATACAAAATTCTGTACAAGTTACTTAGAGACTACATATAAGAAGAAACATAGCTTATATCAAAAGGCTGATTTATAAATTCTTAATCAGCGATTTGGTCTTATTTGGCAGATACAAAATACTACAATATGTAGCTTTCATGCATAAATAAGAAAGACTGCAAAGGGAGTATCTAGAATGTAGTGGCGTGGCAAGACTAAATTGAATTTGAAACTATAGCCGCAGGCTTAATTCCTCCCAGTTCAGATGCCAAAAACCCATTTTGGAATGAAGCCACAAAGGTGTACAGCCGCGTATCCGATACAGTTGGCGAATTCCCCAAACAGCTAAACTGAACCGATTAGTTCAGAAATGAACCGATTGAGAATCTTCTGAGCAGTTTTATACCCAGTAGCTTGCTTACCTAACTTCAGTTCAGACAAAACACGGTCACGTAAAATTTCAAGTTCTGAAATAGTTGGCAACCCAACAGACTGTCTTTCACTGGGGGTATCAGATGTTAGAGGAAACTCCCTCAGCCTTGGCCCATCTTGACTCCACAACTCCATGTGTCTCAAATCACTCTCTCTACTGCCTGATTTTTAATTCCCTACCCTTGAAAGTGCCTCCCCCTGCCTCCCCTGCTCACAAAATTTAGATAAGTTCGGTTTTGAGTTGCAATTCTCACAAATCAAATAGGATTGCTATATATGAAAGAGCAATTTTCAAATGACCATTTACTTTTATAAGGTTTGGCAGCCTTATGGCTGTTTTTCTAACTTCTCTCCCCACGGAATCCACATCCAGGACACTTACTGGGCAACTGTTGAGCATTATTATCAAGCACAAAAGTTTGTTGGCAGCAAAGATGCGGCGATTATACCCCTCATCCATGCCGCCGCCACCCCAGAAGAAGCTGCTGCCTTGGGAAGATGTAGCACTCGCCAACTCCGTCGAGACTGGGATTTGGTCAAAACGCAAATTATGCGAGAAGCTGTACTCAAAAAGTTTCTCACTCATGTTGATATTAGAGAAGTTCTGCTGAAGACAGGCGATGAGCTTTTGGTTGAAAACTCCCCAACCGATTCTTTTTGGGGCTGTGGTGCTAATAAAGCAGGTCAAAACCATCTCGGTAAAACTCTCATGAGTGTGCGTGAAGAAATTCGTAACTTACTAGCTTTAACAAGAATTTATGAATAATTTCATCAAGATATAGGAATCCGGTTTGATTCCTGTTCGCGCAGCGTGGCGTAGCCATATTTACTTGTGTGGGCAGGGAATGGGGAATAGGAAAGAAGGGATAGATCCGTACTGAGTCTTGTCCAAAAATCAAATAGGAGTTCTATAGTTACATTTAATATAAAATCAGTAATTAGACGGGGAATATTAAAATTCTCCAGTCAAAATTTTTTGAAAAATTGCCAATAATTAAATCAAGTTCATTTAAAGCTTAAATCTCCCTAAAGCTACTTAATGAAGAGCAAGTTCAAGACCATTTGATTTATTATTGACATTTTGTATTAGCAATATTAAAACCATTGTTTTACATGGCTTACAATGCTTGAATTTCTTGCTAAATTGGCAAACTAGTCATTATTTTTGCCAAAAAAGCTTATTGCTATTGAGAATATACAATGTAGTTTAAGGCTTTGGGACTTGTAGGAGCGATCGCCCTTGTAAATATTAAGAAATATCTGACTAATACATAGCTTTTCAAGGGGAATCACTATGGTCTTTAGGGAACTTTCGGGGCAAAAATGGTAAAGAAAATAAGGTAATGATGAAGATATATTTTAAGTAAAAATACTGAAATATTTTAATGATTAAGAATATAAAATCAATAAGTGTCAATGTTTAAATTTTTATTTACTTTAAAATTGAAAGGATATTTGAAAAGTCACAAATGATACACCAAATAGTTTGATATCTCCCTAAATCAACTTTCTTAGGACTACGGGAATTAAGCAAAATATCTAATACTTTTCAAATACCCTTTAATCCATTTCTAAAAAAATTGCAACAGATGTACGGCCCTCGCAATGCCTTTGTCGCAGAAATTTATTGAAATGGAATAAAAATCAAGGCATTGTAAATTGAAATTTATCATTAGGGACAATTATAAGAAAAACTATACTTCAGTTATGGTGTACATAAATAATGACATCTACCGATAAACTAAAGGGGGTGCAGCAAGGCTTAGACCAAGAAAGCTTACTGCACCGGATGATCAAACAGATTAGGCGATCGCTCGATCTTCAAGAAATATTAACAACTACTGTTACTGAAGTACGGTTATTCTTACGTGCAGATCGAGTTAAGGTATATCGTTTTGATACAAGTGGTAGTGGTGAAGTCATTGCTGAATCTATTTATAACGAGCGTCTGCCATCCTTGTTAGGGTTGCGCTTCCCAGTTCATGATATCCCTGAAGCGGCCAGAGAGATGTTTTTGTTGGCGGGGCAACGTTCGATTGTCGATGTAGCAAACCAGAAAATCGGGCTATCACCTCTACAATCAACAGAAACTGGCAAACGCCTACAAACTAATATCTACTATCGGCAAGTAGACCCATGCCATATTCAATATTTAAAGGCAATGGGGGTGCAATCTTCTTTAGTAGTGCCAATTTTAGATCGCGATCCACAAGAACAATCGGCAAAGCCTAAATTGTGGGGATTGTTGGTCGCTCACCATAGTGAACCGCGAAAGATTTTGAAGCGAGAAATCAAAGTATTGCAGCAAGTTGCCGATCAGGTTGCGATCGCGATCGCTCAAAGTAATCTACTCACAGCAGCGCTTACCCAGCAAAAACAAGAAGCTACTATTAACCGAGTCACCACACTATTGCATAAACTACCAACAATCCAATTACAGGGAGCTATTGAAGAAGTTATTACCGCATTCAGCGGAGTCGGTGGTAGGCTTTACATTCAACAGAGCCGGGAACTATACACCTGGGGCGACCAACCCACACTACCCTACGAATTAGATAGCAGCATTATTGAACAGCATCCTACATGGCAAAACTGGATGACTGAGTGTAAACCAGGCAATATTTGGGCAACCTCTGACCTATATAAAGAACCGCATTTGCGAGTTTTAGCTTTAGCATTTCGTTCTACTCAAATTCGCGGACTGATGGTGATTCCCCTGTATTACCGGGAACAATTTATCGGTGTATTAAGCATTTTTCGCGCTGAATTTGAAACGGAAATCTTGTGGGCGGGACGATGCGAACAAAATCGGCGACAACTTCTACCCCAGCTTTCCTTTGAGGTTTGGCGAGAGCAAAAAAAAGGGCAAGCACCTGAGTGGAAACCAGAAGACATGACATTGGCACAAGCCTTGTACGATCATTTTTCAATGGCAATTCAGCAGCAGCAGATATATAAAGAAGTACAAGCACTGAATGCCAACTTGGAACTGCGGGTACAAGAACAAACTGCTGAACTAGAAAAATCATTACTCCTCACCAAGGTAATCAAGCAAATCACAGAGCAGATCCGCAGTACATTGGACTTGCAGACAACCCTGCAAACTATTGTCTCCGAAGTCCGCTCACTACTAAATTCAGACCGGGTAGTAATTTTCCAACTGAACAGTAAATCGGTGATTGTGGAAGAGATGAATGGTAATTGGCAGTCAGTTTTGGGAGTGAATGCACCAGTAGAATGCTTTCCTAATGAGCATAGGAATTTATACTCTCGGGGTAGGGTACGGGCAATTAACAATGTTTCAACCGATTCTTTAAGTGATTGTCATCGAGAGTTTTTACAAAGTCTGCAAATTCAAGCAAACCTAACAGTTCCGATTAATATAGGTATAGAACTATGGGGCTTACTAATTGCCCATGAATGTAATGCTCCCAGAAATTGGCAGGATATAGAAATTGATTTATTGCAGCAACTAGGAGATCAGGCTGCGATCGCCATTCAACAAGCACAACTCTACGAACAAACCTGTAAAGCTGAAACTGAAGCCAGAAATAAAGCAGAACAGTTAGGAAAGACTTTACATAAACTCCAAGAAACACAGACAAGATTAATTCAAACCGAAAAAATGTCCGGCTTAGGACAGTTGGTGGCGGGTATCGCTCACGAAATCAACAACCCCGTTAACTTTATCTACGGTAATCTGTGCCACGCCAGTGACTACATCGAACAACTGCTAGAAATTTTACGCCTCTATCAGCTATATTATCCCGATCCTCATAGTGAAATTAGCGCTGCGATCGAAGCAGTGGATTTTGAATTTTTGGTAGAAGACCTCCCAAGAATCATTACCTCAATGCAAGTAGGAAGCGATCGCATCCGTTCAATAGTGCTGTCGTTACGCAATTTTTCTCGCTTGGATGAGGCTGAAAACAAGCGTGTTGACTTGCATGAAGGCATTGACAGTACCTTATTGATTTTACAACATCAACTGAAAGGAAATGATGAATTCCCAGGCATTCGGGTAATCAAAGACTATGGCAACATCCCAACGATAGAATGCTATGCCGGCCAAATGAATCAGGTATTCATGAATATTTTCAGCAATGCCATAGATGCTTTAGAAATGGGGAATGGAGAATGGGGAATGGGGAACTGGGAAATGGGGACTGGGGAGGAGGACAAACAAGATAAGCCATCCCCAGTGCCTACTATCCACATTTCCACTAGAATCTCAGCAGATAACTCTCGTCTATTGATTCGTATTAGTGACAATGGGCCGGGAATGACTCCAGAGATAAAAAAGCGAATTTTTGACCCATTTTATACTACCAAACCTGTGGGTAGGGGTACAGGATTAGGATTGGCAATCAGTTATCAGATTATTGCCGAAAAACATTGCGGAATAATGGAGTGCATTTCCGAACCTGGGAAAGGTACAGAGTTCTGGATTGAAATTCCCGTCAAGCCTCCAGCTAAAATCGTTCACTCAAGGTAGAGAAATAGATTTTCTTCCTTATTTTCAGAATGTTTGTTTCAAAACTTAAAATTTGAATTAGTAATTACTTTATTCATCCAAAAGGTTGATGATATTTTTTAAAAATAGGCTAGCGAAAAGACTTAAAAGTTATCCCATTACTGCAATATATTGACTTTGATTACACAATACTTTAAAAGTAAAGTTTCGTTGCAAAAATACTCCCTTCCATCGATGAGTGATAATCTAATAATTGAAGCTCATAAAGAAGCTTCCCTGGCAGATATAACAGCTGCATTTGGAGTCGTGAGTAAGAGGTAAAAGACGCTGTTTAACTTACATCTGTCTCGTCAAAACACAGCAACACCCAACGCGAAAACTGCTATTTCCTCAAATGTGGAAGATTAGGGGGCGCTGTTACTAGATTTCATAACTTGTTTACACAAGCGATGAAAATTAGTACATCCCTGCATCTGATAAACAATGAGAGAAAATAGTTCAGCGAGTAGATGCTTGGGTGTTGTTGTGTTTAAAGAGAAGTCTAAGATATGGACTCCTCTTGGTGTAAGATTATACTAAGCTAAATAGTGAAAAATAATTTAAATAGCGCCTTATGTCAATTATTGCGCTCAGAGCGTGGTATCTACAGGATTACGAGCCGATTCCAGAACTAGAAAAACGTCCGCCAGACATTCGCTTGAGCAAAAAAAGCCTGCTGAGATCGGCATTGCGAGCAGACTTTTTAGAAGAAAGTGACGAAGTTAAGAAATCAACTTGGTTTGGGCGCTATCTAGAAGGGGAAAATATTGAATTTTATATTGAAGGAAGTGGTGGCTATTGCGTCGCCAACATTGACTTAATTAGTCATGAAATTTATTTTACCAAACAGGCACTGTTGGCTCAGTTAGAACCAACAATTTTTTTATCCTATCAAACTGAGTATGTCGCTGCGACAAATGCTCTCAGAGAAGAACTGCGAAAAAGTTTAGAAAGTTTAAACTTGCGATCGCGCCTTCCTCTAACATTAGTAGAATCCTCTCGCCCCAGTGGTGCTACTCTACGGATTAACCGCACGATCATGCGAAAAATCCGTAAGAGTTTGTTATTTATCGCTGACACCACACCCATTGCTAGTGTTGACGGTAAAGAAACCCCCCAACTAATTCCTAGTCCCAATGTCTGTATTGAGATTGGCTATGCCATCCAAAGTAAGCGATCTGAACAGATTGTACTAGCACAAATGCAACGTCCAGATATTGAAGGACAATTTCCCTTCGACTTACCCACACAGCAAATTTTGCAGTTTCAAGACACTACAGAACTAAATAAAATCCTGACAGGAACAATTCAAAACCAGCTAGCACGATTCAAATTGTTTTTTTGAGCAATATTTATGATGTAAATCAAAATAATTGGACAGGTTTTTTTTGCAGCTTAGAAGTAATCGAGCTTACCCGATCGACCACAGAAATCATGTATTTGTAATCTGGTACTTGTCCATTGGGTACATACCCCACTTCTTGAGCTAAACCAGAAGGCACATCACTCATAACTTTGCGGATGAACTCTTGACGGTTACGTTCCACATTCGGGCCAATCAAGACCACGCCTAATGGTACATAGTGAGGGTCTTTAAACAGTATGCGGAATTCCGTAGGGGCAAACTGTGAACCGTAGAGAGCCAATTCCGCCTCTGAGACAGCACAGGCGATCGCTTTTCCTTGAGCCACCAATTCCAGCGCGGCTTTAGGTGTGGGTGCAAATAGGATCTCAGCTAGTGTTGTACCATAAAGATTGTAAAGAGGAAAATAATATCCTGTTGCTGAACCTAATTGACCTAAAGCCACTGTTTTGCCTTGCAGTTGCTTCAATTCGGTAATTGGGTTGTCTTTGCGAACAACGAAAATTGAGCGCAAATTATTAATACCTATTAAAGGAAATAAGGGAGCATATTGGTGACGTGCGATCGCAATAGCCGCTAAACCCGGTGGAGCAAATACCAATGACCAAGCACGAGCTTCTAGGCGCTCAACCGCTCTATTTTCATTAAAAACTGGCTCTAGCTGAATATATGAGTTTGTTTTTTCACCCAAATAACTATTAAATTTAGCATATTGATTAATTATCTGTTCGCCTCCACCATAGTTGATAACGCCAACAGTTAACGTACCATTAATATCATTTGGTGATTGACAAGCAGCAAATGTCAAACCTAGCAGATTAAACAGAAATAAACGTCGGGGAATTCGCAAAAGCATCACTAATTATTGGTTAAGGAAGTAACTTGGTTTTCAGAAATAATTTAGATAAGTTTGATTGCTGCCTAAATAGGTTATATTGCGGCAAAAAATTAATATTTATTTAAATATTGTTGAGATGCTTTCTAACAGGTATAAATAAATATTAGACAAACTCAGATACCACCTTCATTGGTTAGGTTATGTTAAACAACATTACATTAAAAAACTTAAAAATCGGTGCTAAATTTAACTTACTTTTAATATTAGTTTTCATAGTCAGTATTGTGGGAAGTGGGATTGCCTTATCCAGTGTACTTCAGGGGAGAGCACAAAATGAAGTAACTTCTCAAGCGCAGATTCTCATTCAAATGGTGAACGCAGTTAGAGATTATACACAAAATCGGATAGATCCTCTATTAGCACCTAGACTAGATACTAACCCAACGTTCATGCCTGAAATTGTACCAACTTTTTCTTCTAAAGAAGTCTTTGAAAATTTTCGTAAAAAGCCTGAATATAAAAACTTTTTTCATAAAGATGCAACACTTAATCCAACAAATTTAGCGGATAAAGCTGATAATTTTGAAACTCAACTTGTAGAACGTTTTCGCAATGAATCCAAAACTCAAGAAATTACAGGCTTTCGGAAATTATCAGAAGGCGAAGTATTTTATATAGCGCAACCATTAAAGATTACACAACAGAAATGTCTGCGATGTCATTCTACACCAGATCAGGCTCCTAAGAGTCAGTTGGCAACTTATGGTTCGGAAAATGGTTTTGGTTGGCAACTTAATCAGATTGTTTCTGCTCAAATAATCTCTGTTCCTTCCCAAGAGATTTTTGCCAATGCCAAACGGACTTGGATATTAGTTATGGTACTTTTAATTACTATCTTTGCGATCGTAGTTTTCTTAATTAACTTCTTAATCAAAAAATATGTGATTCAGCGCATCAGAAGAATTGAAAAAATAGCCCAAAAAGTTAGTGTTGGTGATATGAGTGTTGATTTTGAAGAAAGTTCTAATGATGAGATTGGCGGGTTAGCAGAAGCATTCAATCGGATGAAAGCTAGCTTAAAAATAGCTATGGAGATGTTGAATAACCAAGGCTGATAATTCGTAATGACGCTCTCTACGAGACGCTAAAAGCGTAGCTTGCTTCTCTGTAAGAGTACGCGGACTCGCTACCGCTACGCTAATGTAATTAACGGATAAATAAAGACAATATTTAAAATATCAAGAAAGTAAGCGTTGCTGAAATTTCAAAGCTTTTTGAGGTTCGGGAATTTGTGATGCTAAAAGTTGCACAAATTCTGCACGAGAAATTTGCCCAGATGACTTAACAGCTTTTTGGACTAGAAACTTAGCTATTGGGCCAATCAAATCAGCCAATTCCCGCTCACACTGATGCACAAAGCTATCGCTGATTACTTGATATTCTTGGCTTGGTAAATTATTGGACTGAATTTCAGATTTAACAGTAAACTCCTGTAGTAGAGTAGGTTTCTCTAGTAGAAACATTGTTTTCTTCTTAAAATCAATTTGTTGATTTTCTCGAAGGTGAAGGGCTAATTGATTAATTAATTCTTCATAGTTGGGTGCTGATGCCGCAACTTGTCGTAGTAATCTTGAAGCGACGGGGCCGACAAATTCCAAAAGAATCTTTTCTAAGCGGCTATAATTTTCCGCAGACAGGATGGAAGCAGGCGGATACCCAATTGAGTTTTGTTGAGAAAGTGAAGCTTGAGATGATTGTCTAAAAGATGGTGATTGAAGTGATTGCGCTTTTACTTTACTATCAAGATGCTTAAGCACCTGTAAAACTTCAGCCGCAGATTGATAGCGTTGTTTAAAGTGATGTAGCACCATCTTAGATAGCACAGATGCCAACTCAGAACTGACATTAGCCTGATGTTGCCAAGAAATTTCACCAGTATCTGGATCTTCCTCAAAGTTGATAGGATGTAACCCCGTCAGCGATTGGATACCAATAATACCCAAAGAATAAATATCGCTGTTAGAACGAGGCTTACCTTGCCCCTGTTCTGTAGACATATATCCTGGGGTGCCAATGATAATAGTAGCCCCCGTGTGCCCTGAGACTGTAAGCAGTTGAGTTTGGACTTGTTTAACTGCACCAAAGTCAATCAGCACTAACTTACCGTCTTTTTGCCGCCTGATTATATTGTCTGGTTTGATATCTCGATGGATAACGTTGTGGCTGTGAATAAATTGCAGAATACCCAACATCTGTTGGAGAAGTTGAATTACTTGATCTTCTGTCCAAAGTTGATTCGGTAAGAGTTCTGCTTTTAGAGTATGCCCTTCAATAAACTCTTGCACCAAAAAGAACTCTTGGTTATCTTCAAAATAGGCTAAAAGCCGAGGGATTTGGTCATGGTTGCCCAGTTCTTCTAGTGTTTCTGCCTCACTGGTAAATAGCCGTCTAGCAGTTTCGAGAAATTCGGGGCTACGAGTGACAGGCTTAAGGTGTTTGACAACGCATTTCGGGAAACCTGGCCGATGGGTATCTTGAGCTATATAGGTTTGGCCGAATCCACCTCCACCTAAGACTTGGAGGACTTGGTAACGTCCGTCTAATAATTGTCCTAACATTGTCTCACTTGCCTTAAGTCCTCAAATTCATCTTGGCACAACTACCAGTTTTGGCAAGATGAATTTGAGGTAGATAATGCTGAAATTCAAAGGTTTTTTGAGGATTGTACTACACACAAGTTCATGACTCCCTAGACTCCAGATGAGCTTGTAACTATATTATTCTTGAAGTTTTAATTGTTTAGAAATCGGCAGTGCCACAACTTTTGAATTTATTGCTGGTTGAGAGACTACAGTCACTTCTCCCTGTGCAGTTTTATTTACAAAGTAGGTAATTCCCCTAAAGCTCAATTTATAAGCTACTGGTGATAGAGGAACTTCTGCCGATTTTGAATTTGGATCAACACAATAATTAACGCCACGGTACATTAAATTATAAGCTGGCCCGAGTTGAGGAACTGGTTGAAAGGGCTGTTCTGTTTTTTTGCTGGCAACTTTGCTTGGGTTGTATTCGTAGCTCAGACCACGATAGTAAAGTTTCATAAATTTCGCCTCCTGAATAACTAACTGTTGTTCAACAATGCCAATGACTTATCAGAAGTTGATTGGAGAGTTATGCAGGAGCTAATGTAAACTTACACTTTTGAAGGAACTGATTAAAGGATTAGTCGTCTAAAGTGAGGAGTCATTGGTAATTGGGAATAGGGAATGGGGAATTACCTAATAACCAATAGTTATGCTTCCCCTGCTCCCCTGCTCCCCTGCCTCCCTTGCCCCCTGCTCCCTTACTTCTTCCCTCATCCCCACCTCCCGTATGCTTACCCTTTTCATTCAGGGGTTACGTGGTTAACAATGGGTTGAATGTTTTTTAAATGGTTCAATCTTATGGCTAGAACTCCAAATGAATATGCCGTATACCTCCTACTGGAAAGCGGCCACCGGGAAGAAGTACGTTTTCCTACTATTCAAGAGTTTCAGAAGTGGTATAGCGGCGAACTTGTGCCAAAATCTGCTTCCAATGACTTTATTAGTGTGCCGATCAAAAATATTCAAGGGGAATATATGGTAGTAAGACCTTCTCGGGTTGTAGCAATCCGGGTAGAACCTATTTTTAGTTCCAGTGTTGAAAGATTCAACTAAATGATGAGAAAAACCCTTGCTTTACTTTCCTTCAGTCTGGGAGTTGTCCTTGTAAATCCTCTTTGGTCGGCTGTTGCTCAGGTTCCTAACTTACTGCCCTTGCCAATACCGACTACTCCCGATCTCTCTCCGGTGCCAATACCAATCACTCCAGAGATAACACCGCCGCTAAAACCGATCGCCATAGGAAGCGATTGTACGCTCCAGCAGAGGTGCTTGGGTTGGGATGATCAAATTTGGGGTCAAAGAGGTAAAACAGGCGTTGGCGCTTCGCCCACCGGAGGTGATCGCAATGCGTTGTTGGCTTCAATTGATAACAGTCTGATCTACTTAACAAAAGGTGAAGCGATCGCAGCATATCAAAATTATCCAATCAAGGAAATTACCCTCGATCGCGTCCGCCGGAGTTTGTTACGTTTCCGTCAACTGGTTGTCAGTTCTAAGTCACCAGCTCAATTACAATCTGCTGTCCGCCGTGAGTTTGTCTTTTACCAGTCTGTAGGCAACGATGGCAAGGGTACTGTTAAATTCACTGCTTACTACGAACCTGTTTATACCGCTAGCCGTGTCAAAACTGCAATATATAAGTATCCCCTTTATCGGCTACCACCTGATTTCAGCCAATGGCCGAAACCCCACCCCAAACGAATTGATTTGGAAGGGAAGGATGGTTTACAAGGGAATAAGAGCAAATTGCGCGGTTTAGAACTGCTTTGGTTCCGCGATCGCCTAGACGCATACATGGTACATATCCAAGGTTCCGCCCAAATTAAATTAACCAATGGTAAAACAACATCAATTGGCTATGCAGGTGGAACTGATTACCCCTGGACTAGTATCGGCAAAGAACTAGCCAAAGATGGCAAACTGCCACTAAATGGATTGACAATGCCACGTCTAATTAGTTATTTCCGGCAAAAACCCCAGGAGTTAAACAATTATCTGCCCCGATGGGAACGATTTATTTTCTTCCAAGAAACAAGTGGTAGACCAGCAACTGGTAGTATTCATGTGCCAGTGACAGCAGAACGTTCCATTGCTACAGATAAGTCTCTCATGCCACCGGGAGCGCTAGCTCTGATTTACAATTCATTTCCCTATCCCGCCAGTCGTGGCAAACTAGAGAGGCGTACTGTCAGCCGCTTTGTGCTTGATCAGGATACAGGAAGCGCCATCAAAGGCCCGGGACGGGTGGATTATTTCATGGGGTCTGGTAAACTAGCAGGCGATCGCGCTGGCATCACAGGCGGCAATGGTTCACTATATTATTTGCTGCTCAAAGAATAGATATTGGGCATGGGACATGGGGCATGGGGAATGGGGAATTTATAATAACCAATAGTTATGCCT
>NZ_JAAGOG010000353.1:0-4474 GCF_010747425.1 Nostoc sp. UIC 10630 | reverse complement strand
CCCCCCAGCAGCATGGCGGTGATTCCGACTGCTTTTGAACTCCGCAACTTCGGCGCATCTGCAAACGGGGCACACAGTGCCTCTTCTTCTGGCTCATCAAGTGAGACAGAAGAAGAGGAACTGTTTGACCCGTTTGCAGATGCGCCGAATTTGCCGATTTCAAAAGCATTCGCAATCAAACCCATGCTGCTGGGTGTAGCCTTAGCGGGAATTGTCATCTTAGGCGGTGGTGCTTACTTCTTGACTCGTCCTTGTGTTATGTCGGAGTGTAAAGAAATACAAAATGCCGAGCGATTAAAAACAAAATCTCCACAACTGATACGCCGTGCCAAGTCTGAACAAGAATTAGTAGCTGTACAACAGCAACTTACGGCAGTCAGTACAGCTCTGAATGCAATTCCTAGTTGGTCGCCTCGTTCCCAGGTGTCAGAAGAACTAAAAGCAAGTTTGTCTAGACGGTCAGAAAAAATCAACCAGGTGGTCAAGGCTTTGCAGACAGGATCTTTGGCGACACAAAAAGTTCAAACTCCTGCACATAGTCTAGAGGAATTACAAGCTAGGCAACACTTGTGGCGACAGGCTATAGCACCACTAGAAACTATAAGTCCCGACAGTGAACTCTATGGGCTAGTGCAAGGGAAATTGATTAATTATCGAGTTCGTTTGCACGCTGTAAATCAGCAGATATTTACTGAGGAAAAATGGCTCAAAAAACTAACAGCAGCAAAAGCTGTAGCTAGTGCTGCCGAGAAGCAAGAAGGTACTGCTAAATCTTTGAATGATTGGCAAAAGGTGCGGTCTACTTGGCTGGTGGCGATTAATGCTTTGAATAGTATTCCTTTAACTAGCCCTAGATACCAAGAAGCTGAAAAGCTGTTGGTAGATTATAAACCTAAACTGATGGCGGCACGCGATCGCGCGACTAAGGAACAATTAGCTGTTAAAACCTACCAACAAGTTCTTAGCACCGCCAAGCAAGCCAAGCTTTATGAGCAACAAAACCAATGGCAAGCAGCTGCTACATACTGGGATCAGGCTTTGCAAACTGTTAAAAAAATTTCCCAAGATAGCTTGTACTACAATCAAGCTCAGTCCCTCATCGAACCCTATTCAACAGCCCTCAAACAAGCACAAGAAAAAGTACAAGTTGTTAGTAGTTTGCAACAAACCCGTACTGACTTGGATAAAACTTGTATTAATGAAATTCAGATTTGTACCTTTAACATAGACAATGCAGGAATTACTGTCCGGTTAACTTCTGAGTATGACCAAGTAAGACAAAATAACTTGGCTAATCCTTATTCTGAGAATTCTAGTACTGCTGTTGATGTTACCAATCACTTGCAAATCTTACGAGAAGCTCTAGCTGTAATTAGTGACAATGCCAACCTGTCCCTTATCCTTTATGATTCTCAAGGCCAGGTAATTTATACTCGGACTTTGGGTGGGTAAAATCTGCCAATTCTCAGGTGAAAATCTATTGTTTGGATTAAGCTTTGCCGCTACCTAACAAATATAGTAGCGCCATGCGAACGGCGATACCGCTAGTAACTTGCGATTGAATAAGACTAAATTCTGGATCATCCATCAATTCAGAACTAATTTCAACACCACGGTTAACGGGGCCTGGATGCAAAACTTTAACATTAGGTTTACAAAGTTGCAATTTTGTACGTGTAATGCCAAATAGCTGATGATATTCTCGCAAACTTGGCAATAAATGAGCTGTCATACGCTCTTTTTGTAGGCGCAGAGTCATCACAAAGTCGGCATCTTGTAAAGCTGGTTCTAGCTGCCAATGTAGAAAAAGTGGGGGAGTGGGGAAGTGGGGGGATAACTCCTGACTTCTGACTCCTAACTCTTCAGAAATGTACTCGGCAAATAATTTGGGTAAGAGGGTTGGTGGTGCTGCCAGATGGACTTCGGCTCCACTGGCGATTAAACTCCAAATATTCGATCGCGCCACGCGAGAATGAAGAATATCTCCAACAATGGCAATTTTTTTCCCCTTTAAAAGTTCCAGTCGGGGGCTAGCTGGGTCAATTAGAGTACTTATGGTAAATAAATCTAGCAGTGCTTGGGAAGGATGCTCATGTTGACCATCACCAGCATTAAGGACACTAACTCGTACACCTAAACGATCCATTTCAGCCGCGATCGCATTTGGTACTCCTGCCTCTCGATGGCGGACTACCATAATATCAGTTCCCATGGCCAAATAAGTCTTCGCCGTGTCGAGAATTGTTTCTCCCTTAGTCATCGAAGATGTAGCGGCAGCAAAGTTTAGCGTATCCGCACTTAAACGTTTCGCCGCGAGTTCAAAACTGCTGCGAGTCCGGGTAGAAGATTCAAAAAATAAATTCGCCACCACCTGTCCCTGCAAAGTTGGCACTTTCTTCGTCCGCCGCGATAGCACCTCTTGAAAACTGGCAGCAGTTTGCAAAACAGTATCGTATTCAGTGGTAGTGAAGTCGGCTAGGGAAAGAATGTGATGACGATTCCAGGTGGTAGTAGGCATATTTTGGAACTGGGGACTGGAGACTGGTGATTGGAACTGAAGGACTGGGGGAGATAAGGGAGTAATCAATGCCCAATGCCCCATGCCCAATGCCCAATCCCTTCAAGTTGGTAAATGGAAAACGTTTAAAGCTAGAGAAATTAAGCTGAGGAACGTTAAAAATCCAATTGTATCTAGCATTGTAGTCACTAACGGGCCACTAACCAAAGCAGGATCAAGTTTCAGTCGTTCCAAAGCCATTGGCAGTAAAGTGCCGAGTGTAACAGCCACAATTGTATTAGTTGCCATTACCATTCCGGCAATTAAAGCCACCCATCGCTCTTGGGGTCGTGCCCAAATTAAGGAAAGCAGGATCATCGTTGTGGCTAAAGCGAGAGCTGTACCTAAACCAGCTAGAAGTTCTTTGCGGAGAATTTTCAAAGTGTCTTTGGGTGTTACCTCACCCACCCCTAAGCCGCGAATTGTCACCGTTAATGATTGAATACCGACAGTACCACCAGTGTTAGAAAAAATTGGCATGATTACTGCTAAAACTGGCACTGCGGCAATTACAGATTGAAAAGGCGCGATCGCACTGGCTGCACCAATATACATAGCCATGATGCCCAACAGCCAAGGCAAGCGGTTGCGGATGGTGAGTAGGGGAGAGGATAAAGCCGCTTCATCACCACTCACACCCGCGAGTTTTTGGATATCTTCTGTGGCTTCCTCTTCCAAAATATCCATGACATCATCAATGGTGACAATGCCAACCAATCGGTCTTCCCGATCAACAACCGGGATAGCGATTAAGTCGTAGCGCTGCATGATTCGCGCCACTTCTTCTTGAGGAGTTTCAGTTCTAACTTTGATGACGCGATCGCTAGAAATATCTTTGATGAAAACATCGGGAAAGGTAAATAGCAACTGGCGCAGTGAAACTACTCTCACTAGTGTCCGATTGTCATCAGTAACGTAGGCGTAGTAAATCGACTCTTTGTCTTCATCCTGACGGCGGATTTTACTTAGGGCTTCACCTACAGTCAATCCTTGCCGCAACCGGACATATTCGGTTGTCATCACCCGCCCAGCCGTGCCTTCTGGATAGCCGAGAATTGTTGCTGTTGCTTGCCTTTGTTCTGGACTCAGTTCTTGCAATAGCCGTTTGATTACCCCAGCAGGTAATTCATCAAACAATTCTGCCCGTTCGTCGGGACTCATTGCTTCTACAAGTTGCACTACTTGGACATCATGCAGAGAATTAATTAGTTCTTCCTGCACCTCTGTAGGCAGATATTCAAATACATCGATTGCCTGAGCTTTGTTGAGTAAACGGAATGCGATCGCGCGTTGTTTTTCAGGCAATTGTGTAATGTAATCTCCCACATCCACAGGTTGCAAGCGATTTAAATCCCACTTCAACTGGTTTAAATCGGTAGTATCAGTAAGCAAATCACGAATATCTTGTGTGAGCATGAGATATATCTCCTAAGTCTCCCCCTCGCTGGGAGACTTCCTCGCCAGCTCAGAGGAGGTTGATACTGCCATCTGGTGGACTATTGCCCATAAAATTTCAACAATTCAATATCGATATCTAAATTAAGGCATTGCTAGTCATCATCCTAACCCGGAATCGCACTCTCAGGTTGACACTGAATATTAGCATTCAGCATCTATAATATTTCTGACTAATTTAATTGCCCTAAATTTTAGGTAATTTTTGTGTACTTAAAGTAGATTTTACTACTGCTAGAAGCTATGTCAAGCCAATAAAGGAATTTACTCGCAAAATTCACAGAGTCAAAATATTTACAACAGTAATAAGTAGTATTTTGTATCAAGCAACTTCATGCATAGTTACCTGGACAAAAATAAAATAGGATTTCTATATAAAGGCTGATATAGGATTAGTATTTGATTTTTGAAAAAGCTCCGTACATCTGAAGAGACGGAAAATCAAAAGTAGTATTTTGAATG
>NZ_JAAGOG010000352.1:0-4482 GCF_010747425.1 Nostoc sp. UIC 10630 | reverse complement strand
CCATTCCCCATTCCCCATTCCCCTAAATCCTTGAAGCTGTTTGTTTATCACTCGCAAGACTAACAGGCAATGGTTGAGCCGCTTTCAATACTGCATCCAGCAACCCTGGAAACAGCACCTCTAAATCTTCACGCCGTAGTATGTTGATGTGATGTGTCCCTTCTTTACGTGTAAAGACTATCCCAGACTCCCGCAAAATCTTAAAATGATTGGACATTGTAGACTTTGCGATCGCAAAATCAAACTTGGCACAGCATTGCTCCCCCTCAGTCGCTAGTAGTCGCACAATCTCTAGCCGCACTGGATCGCCCAATGCATACAGCACTCCCGGTAAAGAAATATTTTTTCTATCTGGATGATAAAGAAATTTCATAGTTGCATTATCTCATCAAGTGGCATATATTTTTATTATTCGATATTATCGAATTATAGAATTAACTAGGAAGGCAATTTATGTCATCCATTACAAATGTCACAGAAGCCACATTCAAGCAAGAAGTCTTGGAAAGTGAGATTCCGGTCTTAGTAGACTTTTGGGCCCCGTGGTGCGGCCCTTGCCGGATGGTAGGCCCAGTGGTCGATGAAGTTGCTGCGGAATACGAAGGACAGGTGAAATTTGTGAAGCTGAACACAGATCAGAATCCTACTGTCGCCAGCCATTATGGAATTCGCAGCATTCCGACGCTGATGGTTTTTAAGGGAGGTCGGCAGGTCGATACTGTCGTAGGGGCAGTTCCAAAAACCACCTTGAATAAGACCTTAGCACAGCATCTTTAATCTAGGTACTGTTATGAGACGCATTTAGTTTGCAGTCTTCTCTAATCAAGGGAGACAGGAGTCAGAATACACCTGACTCCTGTAAAGACGCGATTAATCGCGTCTCTCCCCACTCTTGACTTCTGACTCCTGAATTCTGTTTCAAATAATGGGGAAAGAGCAAAATGGACTTGAAATTGCATGGTAAATCCGCGCTAGTTAGTGGTTCAACCGCAGGTATTGGTTTGGCGACAGCCCTTGCGCTAGCTCAAGAAGGTGCATCAGTGATTGTCAACGGTCGATCTGAGGAAAGAGTAGCCCAAGCGATCGCTAAAATTCAACAAAGTACACCTGAAGCGAAAGTTTCTGGCGTTGTTGCTGACACAAGTACTGCATCAGGGGTAGAGGAACTCTTTCAAAAAGTTCCTCACGTTGATATCCTCATTAATAATGTGGGTATTTATGAGCCAAAAACCTTCTTTGATATTACCGATGAAGACTGGTTAAACATATTTCAGGTTAACGTTCTCAGTGGAGTCCGTTTGAGCCGGCAATATCTGCAAAAGCAGCTAGAGCAAAACTGGGGGCGGATAATCTTTATCTCCAGCGAATCTGCGATTCAGATCCCAGTGGAAATGATTCACTATGGCACAACTAAGACAGCACAGCTTGCTATTGCAAGAGGTCTAGCAGAAATGACTGTCGGGACTGGAGTTACTGTAAACTCTGTCCTCCCCGGACCAACCCGCTCAGAAGGAGTTGAAGAGTTTATTATCAACCTGGCGCAGGAACGTGGTATTAGTCCAGCAGAAGTTGAGACTGAGTTTTTTCAAAATGTGCGTCCAAGTTCCCTAATCAAACGTTTTGCAACTAATGAAGAAGTAGCAGCGATCGTAGTTTACCTTTCTAGCCCTATAGCTTCAGCAACTAATGGTGCAGCTTTGCGGGTAGATGGTGGTGTTATTCGATCGATTGTTTAGTGAATGAACTGCACGCAAAATTGGGTATTGGGGAGATTTTTTTGTTGTTTTCAAGACTATTTCTTTTTAGAAATAAACCGCCCATAACTAAAGTTTTTGAGTACCTTAAAACTGACAATAACCTTTTCTTAGTGGTCTTTAGAGACTTTCGCTATTAGACTGAGAATTTATCGAGGAAGACAGGAGGTAGGCTAAATGAGAATAGCATAGCCCTGCCCTTATTCCCCTTATCTCCCAATACCGTTTGGTTAAGGTAAGAGACGCGATAAATCGCCGTCTCTACAAAGGACTGATTATTGTAAAGACGGCGAAAAACCTTATCCGAACCGTATTGCCTTATCTCCCAGCTATGGGGTTTTGAACTTTGAATTTTGAATTGGAGCAAAATAACATGACTAGTGATATAAACTTATTCTCTTCTTACCAATTAGGTAATTTGGAACTCCCTAATCGGATTGTGATGGCACCCTTAACCCGAAACCGAGCCAGTGAGGGAAACGTACCATACGAACTGAATGCTACTTACTACGCTCAACGTGCTTCCGCCGGACTGATTATTTCTGAAGCAGCACAGGTAACTCCTGAAGGACAGGGCTATCCTGCTACACCAGGAATTCATTCGTCAGAACAGATAGAAGGATGGAAATTAGTCACTGATGCCGTACATCGGGAGGGAGGAAGAATTTTCCTGCAACTATGGCACGTAGGCAGGATTTCCCATCCTGACTTACAACCAAATGGAGCTTTACCTGTGGCACCTTCTGCCATTGCTCCTAAAGGTGAGGCATCAACTTATGAGGGGCCAAAACCTTATGTTACACCCCGTGCTTTAGAAACTTCAGAAATACCGCAGATAGTAGAACAGTACCGTCAGGGAGCGGCAAATGCTCTAGCGGCTGGGTTTGATGGGGTAGAAATTCACTCAGCTAATGGTTATTTAATAGATCAATTTCTCCGCGATCGCACCAATCAACGTACAGATAAATATGGGGGTTCCATTGAGAATCGCACCCGATTCCTGTTGGAGGTGACAGAGGCAGTAACTAGTGTGTGGGATTCTAACCGAGTTGGGGTACGTTTCTCTCCCAGTGGGACTTTTAACGATATCGGTGACTCCAATCCGCTAGAGACATTCGGTTATGCAACTCAAGCGTTGAACCAGTTTAATTTGGCATATCTGCATATTTATGAGGCAACAGAAGCAGATATCAGACATGGCGGGATAATTGTACCCACCAGTCATATCCGCGATCGCTTTACAGGTACACTCATCGTCAATGGTGGTTATACCCGTGAAAAAGGCAATGCAGTGCTGGCAAACAAAGCAGCAGATTTAGTTGCCTTTGGCACATTATTTATATCAAATCCAGATTTACCCCGACGCTTGGCTTTAAATGCACCATTAAATGAAGCAAATCAAGCAACCTTTTATGGTGGCGCTGAACAAGGATATACAGACTATCCATTTTGGTCGGCTGCTAACGAGGCGGTAGCTCAGGCGTAATTCGTAATTCGTAATTTGTAATTCGTAATTTGTAATTCGTAATTATGACATCATTATTCTTTAGAAAGATGTCGGGGAAAGGTTAAAGGGTAAAGGGTAAGGGAAAATTCCATCCTTTTCCCCCACTTCTGCAAGAAGTCTTTTCTGATGCGTGCCAGATGAAACTTGTTTGTTCTGAAATAAGGAATAATTTTTATTTTTGTTTCATGAATAAATAGATTCATTTGTATCCTAATTAGGAATTACGAATTATTTGGTCATAACTCAACTATCAGGAGAATCTCATGAGTTCCATCACCCAAACCATACCTTTAGATGTACCTAGTGCGATCGCTCAACGTCGTTCAATTAAAACTTTTAAAGCAGACCCCATTGCCCCAGAACTGCTCAAGCAACTGGTAGAATTGACCGTGGCAGCGCCCAGTAGCTTTAATATCCAAGACTGGCAAATTATTCTTGTGCAAGACGAGGCGCAAAAGGCAGCACTATCAGCAGCATCGTGGAATCAACAACAAATCGTCCAAGCACCTGTAACCTTCGTCTTTGCTGCCGATCCTACCGTAGGCGAAAGAGACTTAACCCCAATTTTTGAGCGGGCAACTGAAACTGGAGCATGGAATGAAGGCACGGTAAACTACTTTAAAAGTGCCATCCCACAATTTCAAGCTGGGTTAGGCGACAAGCGACGCGAATATGCCATCAAAGATGCCATTATTGCCGCTACTCACTTGGTGTTAGCAGCAGAAAGTTTGGGATTATCCACTTGTTTTATGAACGGTTGGGTTGAGGATCAGGTAAAACAAGTGATTGGTGCTGAGGATAATCCAGATTTAGCGATCGCTGTTGTTGTTCCTGTTGGCTATGCAGCCGAACCACGCTTAAATCCAGGTCGTTTACCATTCTCCTCTAACGTTTCTGTGGATAGAATCGGTAATCCTTATGCAGGGTAGTTTTTCCTAAATTGGGAATTGGGAATTGGGAATTAAGAATGAGTCTTTGATACTCGCCGACGAGTCTTTGATACTCGTGAATGAGTCTTTGATACTTGCCGAAGAGCCTTTTATACTCGTGAATGAGTCTTTGATACTTGCCGAAGAGCCTTTTATACTCGTGAATGAGTCTTTGATACTCGCCGACGAGCCTTTTATACTCGTGAATGAGTCTTTGATACTCGCCGACGAGTTTTTTATACTTGTGAATGAGTTTTTGAACCTGCTCCCCCTACCTCCCCTACTCCCCCAT
>NZ_JAAGOG010000351.1:0-4483 GCF_010747425.1 Nostoc sp. UIC 10630 | reverse complement strand
CGATTGAATATGCTTTCATGAAAAGATAATATTTTTATTCTTACCAACTGTACCTCATATCAGCAGGAAGTGCTGTATCTGTGTCTCGCTGTCTCTTGTCTTATCAGGGTGAAAGATTTCAGCTAATCTGAGAAATGTTTCCCGAATTTTTCTCTTATCCTCTGTTCTCGCTACAGAGGAAGATTCTACAGACTGTTGTGCTTGCCAATATTGATGGCTACCTTCAGCCGCTTCCTCTGAAAAATCTGATTCGGATTCGGAATTATTAAATAGTTCGTTTAACTCTGTATTGAATTGTTTGCGACTCGCGTTTGGACTAATAATCCCTGTCAACTGGAGTTCAAGGTAAACTGCCTCTATATTTTTGATGGTTTGCTTCCCAAACTTTCTAGTGGTAAAAATTTCATCAAATAGAGCATGAATATCTCGGTCTAACTCAGCCATTTTTTGAAAGTGGGGACTAGCTTGATGAAATATTTCTGTGGCAAAAGTTCGCATTTGCTCGACAAAATTGTTCAATTCCGTTCGCTTTCTTTTAATCTGTTTAAGTAGCGATTTATGTTCTGCTTCTAAAAACTCCAAGCGGATATGTAATTGAGAGAGTGCTAATGGAGTTACTTCAGTTGATTGTAATGGAAGTGATTTTTTGCGAGCCATGAAACACGTATGTAAGTTTAAGGTTTAAAATGTAATTGCCAAAGTTATTTCGTCAATGCGAAAAGAACGTATCTAGTGATAATACATGAACTCTGGATACTTTTTTTGTCAAGAATTACTGTAATGGACATAGGCCACATCATCTATATTGTTACTATCGGGAAGCGCACCATGCGAGAAAAATCATAAAATATCACGATTAAGAATGACACCACAAGACGCACGACAATACGCACCAGCAACTGAGCGCAACCGAGAACCAATTCTAGAAATACTTTTGCAGGTATTACCCGAAAGTGGCACTATTTTAGAAATAGCAAGTGGTACTGGTGAACACGCAGTCTTTTTTGCATCCAGGCTAAGTCCTCGCCTGTGGCTACCAACAGATGCAAATTTAGAGTTACGAGCCAGCATTAGTGCATGGACTGAACACAATGCCTCTGATAACGTTTATCCACCGCTTGAGCTAGATGTTAGAGAGCCAGTTTGGGCAGTGGAGAAAGGGGAAGTAACTCAGTGGCTTGATAGGGAGCCAATTGTCGCTATCGTCAACATTAATATGATTCACATTTCACCGTGGTCAGCCTGTTTGGGGCTAATGGCAGGGGCAGGCCGTATCCTAAAAGCAGGAGGTATCCTCTATTTATATGGACCCTTTAAACAAGGTGGAGAACATATAGCAGCGAGTAATGCAGCTTTTGACGAATATTTACACACCCAAAACCAAGAATGGGGTGTGCGGAACTTGGATGATGTAGTGGCAGCAGCTAGGGCAGAACATTTCATCTTGAAACAAATTTACCAAATGCCAGCCAATAATCTTTCAGTAGTGTTTGAACGTGCCGCTAATGAATAATTCCTGGAAATAATTTCTTAGTGGACATAATTTAATTCAATTCAAAATAATTGCAGATATGTCAATTTTCTGGCTACTTTCTGCTGTGCTACCTCAAGGCTAAATATAGACTCATATTTGATTTTTGAAAAAACTCCGTACAACTCAAAAAGCCTTCTTTCCTTGCCACGCTGCGCGAACAGAAATCAAAGCGGATTCCTATAGCTTGGAAAGCAATTGATGAGAAAACTATCCAAGCTATTCACAAGTTCCTCAAACTATTTGTCTACAATTCAAGACTCAGGGCATTCCAGAAGCGAAAGGCTCATTCTGATTGAGGCTAGAAGCAATGTCAGTCAAAACTTTAACAGTCAACGACAAACTTATTAGCGCCCGTGAGGAGGAAACTATTCTCCAAGCGGTGCAAGATGCAGGGATTCACATTCCTACTTTGTGCCACTTGCAAGGAGTTGAAGATGTTGGCGCTTGTCGGCTTTGTTTAGTAGAAATTGCTGGGAGTAATAAACTCCAACCTGCTTGTGTAACAAAAGTTGCTGAGGGTATGGAAGTCCAAACAAATAGCGATCGCCTACAAAAATATCGTCGCACCATTATAGAAATGCTATTTGCTGAAGGTAATCACATTTGCTCGGTCTGCGTAGCTAACGGTAATTGCGAATTGCAAGACTTGGCAATTGAGATGGGTATGGATCATGTGCGCTTAGATTATCATTTCCCCGATCGCAAAGTCGATATTTCTCACGCTCGCTTTGGCATTGACCATAACCGTTGTGTTCTTTGCACTCGTTGCATCCGTGTTTGTGATGAAATCGAAGGAGCGCACACTTGGGATATGGCGGGTAGAGGGACAAATTCTCATGTAATCACTGATTTAAATCAGCCTTGGGGAACCTCAGATACTTGTACTTCTTGCGGCAAATGCGTTAATGCTTGCCCTACAGGTGCGCTTTTTGACAAAGGTTCGAGCGTCGGGGAAATGAAACACCAGCGTGCCAAGCTTGATTTCCTACTTACAGCAAGAGAAAAGCAGCAATGGCTTGTTTAGCTACTGTTCATAAATTAGCACAACGAGGTAAACCTAATGTTACGCCGCATCCTAAAAATTTTTTGGTGGCTCCTATTGTTGGCAATATTAACAATATATATATACCTGGGTTTAGCAACCTTCACATCTCAACAGGTAATCGCTGCTGTTATGCAATTAGAAGATACGCCAGAAGAAATCCTTTATCGCTCACAAGAAAAATTAAATGATGAATTAGGAAATTATTGGCAAGTTATTTTGTTTAAGCGAGTTAATTCTAATAGCAATAAAATATCTTCAATAAATCTCCGATTGGTGGGATTTCCTGGTTCTCAGGAATTGCCCCATCCCTTACCCCTAAAGATTACTACAGATACAGGCAAAGTATTAACTGCTCCCGATATATTCCTAGATGAAGCACCAGCACCAACCATCGCTCAGTATGACTTCAAGAATGTTTTGCCTCAATTGTCAACTCAAGAATTGTTGATTGGTATACCTGTAGGTAAACAACACTTCATCAATCTTTCAATCCCAAAATATATCGTGCAGGAATGGCAAGAAATTGCACTAAAATCCTGAGTGCTAAGGTCAAAATTCATTTAAGAAATAAAATGACTCGTTTAAAATTAGCAACGGTTTGGCTAGGCGGCTGTTCTGGCTGTCACATGTCTTTTCTCGATTTGGATGAATGGCTGATTGATTTAGCAGCACAAGTAGATTTAGTTTATAGTCCCTTTGCTGATGCTAAAGAATATCCCCCAGGGGTAGATGTGGTGTTAGTTGAGGGTGCAATTGCAAATGAAGATCACCTGCAAATGATTCAGATAGTAAGAGAGCGATCGCACATTCTTGTCTCTTTTGGTGATTGCGCTGTCACTGGTAATGTTACTGCTTTACGCAATCCTTTAGGTAGTGCCGAACCTGTTCTTCAACGTTGTTACATCGAAGCAGCAGATATTCACGGCACTATTCCCCATGAGCCTGGCATTGTACCAACCTTACTAGATCGGGTGATACCAGTGCATACAGTAGTGCCAGTTGATATTTATTTGCCAGGTTGTCCACCCTCAGCAACTCAGATTAAAGCAGTGTTAGAGGCACTCTTAAGGGGAGAAAAACCACAGTTAAAAGGACGTAAATTTATCAAGTTTGGTTAACTTCACAAGTTACTCAGATTCTTTATCTAAGTTGAAAGAGAGGCAATCACAAAATAATTTTAGAAGCAATTATGTTGAAAGCATCTGACATTATGACTAGAGATGTTGCTACGATTCACAGTTCAGCAACAGTGGCTGAAGCAGTTAGACTCTTGAGAGCAAGGGACTGGAAAGCGCTAGTTGTAGATCGCCGCCATGAACACGATGCCTACGGCATGATTACTGAAAGGGATATTGTATATAAAGTGATTGCTTATGGTAAAGATCCCTTTAGTGTGCGTGTTCATGAAGTGATGACCAAGCCTTGTATCGTTGTCAATCCTGAACTTGCCTTAGAATACGTAGCGCGGTTATTTGCTGACCATAATTTGCAGAGAGCGCCCGTTATTCAGGGCGAACTACTGGGTATCATTTCCCTGGTTGACATTCTAGCTAATAGTAGCTTTCTTGAGCAACCCCATACTTTCCTGCTAGAACAACAACTTCAGGACGAAATTCAAAAAGCTCGTGTCATTTGCGATCGCCAAGGTATCCATTCAGAAGAATGTGCTGTTGCTTGGGATGCGATCGAGGAATTACAAGCCGAGATCGCACATCAAAAAGCCGAGAAAGTCGTGAAAACAGCCTTTGAAGAATACTGCGATGAATATCCAGAAGCTAAAGGAATTTATGACGATTGGTCTAGTAGTCTGCCAACCCAAAAATGCTAAGTGAGGACTGGGGAAAGGGGAAAGGGTAAAGGGTAAGGGATTTAAACCCTTTCCCCCTGCCCCTTATCCCCAATTC
>NZ_JAAGOG010000034.1:0-51611 GCF_010747425.1 Nostoc sp. UIC 10630 | reverse complement strand
GATGAGGGGGAAGGGGAGCAGGGGAGAAATCAATTCAAAATTCAAAATTCAAAATTAAAGAACTTCTGCCCCCTCTTTCCCAATTCCCCATTCCCAACTATTTACTAGCTTGTTCCGTCAGCTTGGTGAGTACCTCATTCGATCGCTCGACGAAAGATTTCATTCCCTCAGCGTCAAATCCTTTCTGAGACATCAGCGCTAAATCGTAGACGTGTTGGCAAATCAAGTTCACTAACTGATCTGTAGACGATTGACCATCACCTTGGATAATAGTACCTTGGTTCAGATTTGCCAGATTTTGAATTAGCGGATGAGCAGTGTTCACCAGCAAAATATGATCTTCGGGAAACTCTGCTGTCCCCTGCTGCATCATGGCGTTCATTTCTCGCAGGCGGCGCAGAATCTCTGGTAAAAGCACCATCGCAGGTGGTGTACCTTGAGGATCATCTGATTTCAACGCTTCGGTACGGATGTTGAGTTTGGGTTTGTTGAGCGATTTCTCAAATAACTCTTTAATCGTCTCACTCCGAGTTTTGTTCGTCTTCGGATCGACAATTTCCTTATCTTTATCTTGTTCCAGCAGAGTATTATCTAAATCTGAGTCTACCCGTGTAAACTTGACATCCTGATATTCCCGCTCTAGGAAGTTGATAAAGTGGGTGTCAATGAAGGAGTCCATAAACAGGACTTCCAATCCTTGATTTTTGTGCAGTTCTATGTATGTAGATTGGGTTGCTTCATCGGTGCTGTAGAAAACCCGGTTTTCGTTGCGTTCTTTGTTGCGTTCTAGATATTCTTTCAGTGTGGTGTAAGGAGCGGTGGGAGTTGAGTTTTCAGCAGTGGGTGAAGGAGTCACATCTTGCCAAGCATCCCCGTCTGAAGACTGGACTTCAACCACTGGAGTTTCAGCAGCAACTTTTTCTGTCAGCTTGGCGGTGGTGCGGAAGACGATGATATCTTCGATTTGCTTTTTGAATTTATCGTCGTTGAGAACGCCGAATTTTACAAAAGTTCCGAGGTCTTTCCAAGCACTGATGTATTGTTCACGATTATCGCGGAAAAGTTCTTTGAGGCGATCGCCTACTTTTTTGGCAATGTAGTCACCAATTCGCTTCACGGTGCGATCGCCTTGCAAGGCACTGCGCGATACGTTTAGCGGAATATCGGTACTATCAATCACACCCCGCATCGGCATCAAAAATTGCGGGATAATTTCTTCGCAGTTGTCACTAACAAAAACTTGATTGCAAAATAGCTTGATCTGTCCTTTGGTAACATCTACATCCGGCCTCATTTTGGGGAAATACAAAATCCCGTTGATGATAAAGGGATAGTCAGTATTTAAATGCACCCACAACAAAGGTTCTTCTTGAAAAGGATACAGATAGCGGTAAAACTCTAAATACTCTTCTTGACTCAGATTACTTGGAGACTCTCGCCACGGTGCTTTTTGCTTATTTACTACCTCACCGTCGAGTTTTATTGGTACTGGCAAGAAATCGCAATAAGTCTTGACAAGGTTTTTAATCCGTGCTGACTCTAGAAATTCCTCTTCTTCTCCTTGCAGACTGAGAGTAATAGTTGTGCCGCGAGTTGTCCGGGACGAATCTTCTAGGGTGAAAGCTGGGGAACCATCGCAAGTCCAGTGAACCGCCTGCGCCCCTTCTTGGTAGGATAAAGTATCAATTTCTACCTTTTGCGCCACCATGAAAGAAGAGTAGAAACCAAGACCAAAGTGCCCAATTATCGGTTGATCTGATTTGCCTTCATACTTATGAATAAATTCTTCAGCACTAGAAAAGGCAACCTGATTGATATATTTCTTAACTTCATCTGCGGTCATCCCGATACCGTTATCGGAAATGGATAGAGTTTTTTTATCTTTGTCAATGGCAATTTCAATTTCCGGTTCGCCGATGTCTCCAGCGTAATCTCCGGCGCGGGATACCATTTTCAGCTTTTGGATAGCGTCTACAGCGTTGGATACGAGTTCCCGCAAGAAAATTTGGTGATCTGAGTAAAGCGACTTCTTAATGATCGGGAAAATATTCTCAGTATGAATACTGATAGTGCCTTGTTCTAGCATAATTGGTAATTTTTCGATGTTAGTATCTGAAATGATGATAGTGGCTTATACAGCCTAGCCCTCTGCTTTCCAGGATAAACCCGGAGAATACAGAAGGACATGATACCAATTAGGATTTTAAAAGCATAGCTTAGGCGATCGCACCTTTTTTAAGCATTGTTTGCCCCCATTTCTGATTCGGATTTCCCTACTTCCTAGTACAGACGCGATTAATCGCGTCTCTGCTTAATCTCCATTATTATGAGCATGATTGCTATATTTTTTACCTATGGTTAATAGTTCAGACCTACTCGCAAAACTCTACAATGCCTTTAACCCCTTTGAACCCTTAGCCGCAGGCGATCCAAAATATGTAGATTGTCAAGATGTGCGGGGAGATGCGGATATTGAGCAAGAGTTGGGAAATCGGATGCGATTAGCAGATACAAATACTTGCCAATTGTATTCTGGTCATCGGGGTGCGGGGAAGTCTACAGAATTACTCAGGTTAAAAAAATATTTAGAAAATCGGGAATTTTATGTTGTGTATTTTGCAGCTGATGAAGAAGATATCGATTCTGAAGATGCCCAATATACAGATATTCTCCTCGCCTGTACCCGCCGTTTGCTCAAAGATTTAAAAGGAATTGCTAGTCCTCGTCCGATACTCGACTGGTTGAAAGATCGTTGGGTAGATTTAAAAGATTTGGCGCAGACTCCCATAGAATTTGAGAGTCTGGGAGTAGAAGCTCAACTTACTCAATTCGCCAAGTTGACCGCAAATTTAAGGGCTGTTCCTGAATTACGCCAGAAGATTCGCCAAAAAATTGATCCTTACACCGTTACTTTAATTCAGGTGTTAAATGAGTTTCTGCTGGATGCAAAACAGCACTTACCTAATGGCTACAATAAACTGGCGGTAATTGTCGATAACTTAGACCGGATGGTGTTAGTAAAAGATGGAGAACGCACCAACTATGAAGAAGTCTTTTTAGACCGTAGCGAACAACTCCAAGCTTTAGATTGCCATTTGATTTACACTGTCCCCATTTCAATGGTCTATTCTACAAGAGCAACAGACCTCAGAGATATCTACGGCGATCCCCAAATTTTGCCGATGATTATGGTAAAAACTTTCGAGGGAGACGTTTATCAGCCAGGACTCGAAAAAGTTAAGGAAGTAATTAAGAAACGAGTCCGGCAAATTGCACCTGAACTATCACTAGAAACGGAAATTTTCGACAGTCCCCAAACCTTAGACAGACTTTGTTTAATGAGTGGAGGTCATGTGAGGAATTTGCTATTGTTAACTCAAGATGCTATTGGACGCAGTGAGGAATTACCTGTTTCAGAAAAGGCGGTGCGACGAGCAATTACTCAAGCCAGAGATACTTATCGCCGCACTGTGGAAAATCATCAATAGTGTTTGTTAGCGGAAGTGTCTTGTTCTAAGCGCATCATTAATGATGATCGGTATCGCAGTTTAATGTATAACCGTTGTCTTTTAGAATACCGCTATTTGGATGATGATGGAGAAATGCAGCGTTGGTATGATATTCATCCATTGATTCAAAGAATTCCAGAATTTAAAGAAGCCGTAGCGAAACTTCCATGAACCCAAATTTAAGCGATTGGGATGATGATTTACCCCCAGAGCCAGAAGAAGCTTATCAAGACTTGCTTCGCGCACTGAAGCGAAAATCAGGATTTGGTTTATTTTTTGTGCAATGTACACCTGGGGAAGCAGACAATTTTATTGTCAAACTTCCCCAGGAGATTCCACAGAAAAAGATTGCAGTTTTGCGGTTGGTTGAGGCGATTGATAATTTATATCAGCCAGTAGTAGAGTTTATTAAAGGCAAGGAAATTGATATTTTATTAATTAAAGGTCTGGAATATTCTTTATATAAGTATGAAAAAAGAAGTTTTGGGGAAATTACAGAAGGACAATTTGGGAATTTAACCAGTGTTCCGCATATTTTAAATCATTTAAACCAACAGCGAGAACGCTTTAGAGATGATTTCTCATTTTGCTTTGTCTTTCTTTTACGTTCATTTTCAATCAACTATTTAATTCATCGCGCACCAGATTTTTTTGATTGGCGTTCTGGTGTATTTGAATTACCGACAACACCAGAGGTAGTAGAACAAGAATCAACCCGTCTACTTTTGGAAGGAGACTATGAGGAATACTTGAAACTCAGCCCCGAACAAAAAATTGAGAAGGTCTTGGAAATTCAAGACTTACTGACAGAAAAACATCAGCCAGATAATCAGAAGCCAAGGTTACTATTTAAACTGGGAAATTTATTATATGCTGCTAATGAATACGAAGCAGCGATCGCATCCTACGACCAAGCACTTAAATTTAAACCAGATTTACACCAAGCTTGGAACAATCGGGGCATTGCGCTACGCAATTTAGAACGCAATGAAGAAGCGATCGCATCCTTCGATAAAGTACTGGAAATTAAACCAGATGACCACCAAGCTTGGAGCAAACGGGGCATTGCGCTAGGCAATTTAGGACACCATGAAGAAGCCATCGCATCCTTCGATAAGGTACTGGGAATTAAACCAGATGACCACCAAGCTTGGGGCAAACGAGGCATTGCGCTAGGCAATTTAGGACACCATGAAGAAGCTATCGCATCCTTCGATAAGGTACTGAAAATTAAACCAGATGACCACCAAGCTTGGGGCAACCGGGGCATTGCACTAGGCAATTTAGGACACCATGAAGAAGCTATCGCATCCTATGACCAAGCACTAACAATTGAACCAGATAACTATGTAGCTTGGAATAATCGAGGTTCTTTGCTGTGCGATGATCTGCAACGTCATGAAGAAGCGATCGCATCTTTTGAACAAGCACTGAAATTAAAACCAGATGATTACGAAGCTTGGAACGGTAAAGGTAATGCGTTATTTAATTTAGGACGTAATGAAGAAGCGATCGCCAGTTTTGATGAAGCGCTGAAAATTCAACCAGACTACCATCATGCTTGGAAAAATAGAGGTTATGCGTTATACGGATTATTGCGTTATAATGAAGCATTCGCTAGTTTTGATAAAGTCCTGAAAATTCAACCCAATGACTATCAATGCTGGAACAACCAAGGCTATTTATTGCTTAAAAAATACTCTTCTGAAGGAATGATTCCTATTTATGAAAAAGCGCTAGAAATTGGTTTTATTTTCCAAGATTCTCTTAACAAAAAAATCCTTTACTATCTGACTTAGAACACTGCAAAGAAGCTTTCAATAATTTTAATAAAGTTCTTGAACTTAAACCAGATTTTGAAATTACCTGGACAAATAGAGGCTTTGCACTTTATTACTTAGGCCGATATGAAGAAGCTATAGAAAGTTGTAATAAAGCTCTTGAGTTGAAATATGATGACTACGTTGCATGGTCTAATAAAGGCTTTGCACTAATGAAGTTAGAACACTATAAAGAAGCTATTGTCAGTTTTGATAAAGTTATAGAGATTAAACCTGATAATCATACCGCTTGGTACAACAAGGCTTGCTGTTATGTATCACAGAATAATGTCGAATTAGCATTTAAAAATCTACAACAGGCTATCAACCTAAATCCCGATAAATATCGTGAGATAGCAAAAACTGACTTAGATTTTGATGGTATTCGGGAGGATGAGCGCTTTCAAGCTTTAATTCAATAAAAGATGTAGCAATAGTTTTAAGCCTTTGAAATTTTAAGTAGTTTAAATTAAAAGCGATCGCTGCTAAAAAGTACATCATAAAATAATTCACGGTTACACGGACTTTGTTTGTGTAACCGTGAATTCTAATCACCTTCTCCGACTATGTAGCAATCTGTGGTACTGACACCTTCACCAGCACCTTTTTGCTAAAAGACAGACCGTTCTCATTTTTGTCAATGATAATCGTGTCTCCAGAGATAAAAGTATTCTCCAATAACTTGGTGGCGAGGGGGTTTTCTACTTCTCGCTGAATTGCGCGTTTGAGTGGACGCGCACCATAAACAGGGTCATAGCCTGATTCCACAAGGTGATCGCAAGCTGCTTGGGATATCTCAAAGAATATTTTTTGCTCGCGCAAGAGATTTTCTACCCGCTTGAGTTGAATACGGATGATTTGCCGCATTTCTGTGCGATTTAGGGTATGGAAGAGAATAATATCATCGACGCGGTTGAGAAATTCTGGGCGGAAATGCGATCGCAAACCTTCCATTACCCGCTTCCGCATCGTTTCATACTGAGAATCATTACCCGATACATCCAAGATATGTTCGCTACCTATGTTACTGGTCATCACAATAACGCTGTTGCGGAAATCTACCGTTCTTCCTTGAGAGTCAGTAATTCTCCCATCATCCAATACCTGCAATAAAATATTAAACACATCGGGGTGCGCCTTTTCCACTTCATCCAGCAGCACCACTGAGTAGGGACGGCGGCGGACTGCCTCGGAAAGTTGACCGCCTTCTTCATAGCCTACGTATCCTGGAGGCGCTCCCACTAAGCGAGAAACTGAGTGTTTTTCCATATACTCAGACATATCTAAGCGCACCAAGGCATCATCAGAATCAAAGAGAAACTGAGCTAAAGCGCGGGCGAGTTCTGTTTTGCCTACTCCTGTAGGGCCCATGAACAAAAATGAACCAATGGGACGCGAGGGGTCTTTCATCCCCGCACGGGCGCGGCGAATGGCTGCTGCTACGGCTTCTACAGCCTCTTCTTGCCCAATGACTCGTTGATGTAAATGACTTTCTAATTGCAGCAATTTTTGCCGTTCTGATTCCAATAAGCGATTGACGGGAATTCCTGTCCATTTAGCGACGATTTCGGCAATATCGGCTTCGGTGACTTGTTCTCGCAGCAATGTCGAACCTTGGTTTTGAATTTCTAAAAGGCTCGCTTCTTTGGCTTCGCGCTCGTGCTGCACTCCTTCCAATTTCCCATACTTCAATTGGGCAGCTTTATTTAAGTCATAAGCACGTTCCGCCTGTTCAATTTGCACCCGCAGCGCATCTTCTTCTTTCTTTAAGGCGCTGATCGCCTCTAATATCTGCTTTTCACCTTGCCATTGCTCGTTAAAAACTTGCTGTTTTTCGGTCAAATTGGCGATTTCTTGCTCAATACGCTCCAAACGTTCTTTAGTTTGGGGAGTGCCCTTTTCTTCGCCAGCTAATGACAGCTTTTCCATTTCTAACTGCATGAGGCGGCGATCGATGGTTTCCAATTCTGCTGGTTTGGAGGTAATCTCCATTTTCAACTGTGCTGCTGCTTCATCCACCAAATCGATGGCTTTATCTGGTAAGAAGCGATCGCTAATATAACGCGCTGATAGAGTTGCTGCTGCTACCAAAGCCGAATCAGAAATTTTGACATTGTGATGCACTTCATAGCGTTCTTTCAACCCCCGCAGAATGGAAATAGTATTTTCCACACTTGGCTGATCGACAAATACTTGCTGAAAGCGGCGTTCTAAAGCAGCATCTTTCTCAATGTGTTTGCGGAACTCGTCGAGGGTAGTTGCGCCAATGCAACGCAGTTCTCCCCGCGCCAGCATTGGTTTGAGCAGATTTCCGGCATCCATTGCTCCTTGTTGGCTGGAACCTGTACCGACTACGGTATGTAATTCGTCGATAAATAGGACAATTTGACCGTTAGAGTCCATAACTTCTTTGAGGACAGCTTTCAGGCGTTCTTCAAATTCTCCTCGCAATTTTGCCCCAGCAATTAAACTACCGATGTCTAAAGAGATCAGTTGGCGGTTTTTCAGAGATTCGGGAACATCACCGTTTACCATCCTTTGTGCTAAAGCTTCTGCGATCGCAGTTTTACCTACCCCAGGTTCACCAATCAATACGGGGTTATTTTTGCTCCGACGAGACAATACTTGAATTACCCGCCGAATTTCGTCATCTCGCCCAATTACTGGGTCGAGTTTTCCAGCTTTTGCCTGTTCTGTTAAATCTCTGCCAAATTTTTGTAAAGCTTCATAGCGCGATTCTGGGCTTTGATCTGTTACCTTTTGGCTACCGCGAACGGCTTTGATAGTAGCTTCTAGTTTAGCTGCGTCTACACTAAAGCTTTTGAGGATCTTTCGTCCAATGCGATCGTCTTCAGCAAAAGCCAAAAGTATATGTTCTACGGAAATGTAGGAGTCTTTCATCCTGACTCTAGCTTCCTCAGCTTTATCTAGTAAAACATCTAAACTACGGCTAAGATAAAGCTGATCGCTTTTACCAACTTTGGGCTGACGTTGAATAAAGGCTTCTAGCTGCTGTTGAAAGCGGATTGGATCGACCTCAGATCGAGCCAGGATACGTATTGCTAGGCTAGTGGGTTCTTCTAACAGGGCAATAATTAAATGTTCGACATCTAGTTGCTGTTGTTGATAAGCACGGACAATATCCTGAGATTTAACAATTGCTTCCCAGGCTTTATCAGTAAATTTATTTGGATCTGTAGGTTGCATCTTTATAATTTTGGAATTTTGATTTTTAGTTTAGGGATTGGGCATTGGTAATGGGGGATTGGGAACTGGGGATTGGGAACTGGGGATTGGAAAACTTTTACCTAGTCACTAATTCCTAGTCCCTAGTCCTCAGTCCCTAATTATCCAAACATTCTCAGCGTATATCCGCGTGTATCTCCAGTGGCAATTTAGGAATGGTAATTTGGTGATAGTTTAATCTACTACCTATTTCCTAATTTAAAACGAAAACACTGTTCTGAACGGACTTTGCCAGATGATGTTATTGGAGCGATGCCTACGACGGCTACGCCTACGCTCTTAGGAATACGGATACACTAATAGGATTTACGCAGAGGATATGCCCTAACCCGCCTAAAAAGCGGAGGCAAAAAGCGAAAAGTATCGCGCGTCTCGCTCTTAAGCAAAACTTGCTGCCCAGATCCCCGACTTCTTCAAGAAGTCGGGGATCTAAATCCAGCTTCAGTAAGTGAAATTCCACCCTAGCGATAATTTATTTTTTGGGAAATCCCTTATAAGAATTACTGACTCACAAGTTGCTCTTGTGATTCCTGTTTGGCTGCTGAACCTTGAGATCCTAGTTGAATCAGTTCAATTTTATATCCATCTGGATCTTCCACAAAAGCAATTACTGTCGAACCATGTTTCATCGGTCCTGGTTCGCGCACGACTTTACCGCCCTGATTGCGGATTTCTTCACAGGTAGCGTAAATATCATCAACCCCAAGGGCAATGTGACCATAAGCATTACCCAATTCGTACTTTTCCACGCCCCAGTTGTAGGTTAGTTCGATCACTGCGTTGTCGCTTTCGTCACCATAGCCCACAAAAGCCAGGGTAAATTCTCCCCCTGGATAATCTTTCCGGCGTAGTAATTTCATACCCAAAAGGTCACAGTAAAATTTCAACGACTCTTCCAGATTTCCTACCCGTAGCATTGTATGTAGTAATCGCATATTGACCTTTTCTGTGTAATTGATTTAGTGTTATTCTCTGCCTGCCAACATTTTACCTAGCTGAAAGTCTTCAGGTAGAAATGCCATCAGGGAAAGAATTAATTGAAAGAAGGAGAGGGCAATTAGTTTTCCTTCTGCCTCCTGCCGACGCTCGCGGACTCGCTACCGCTGCGCTATCCTGCCTCCTGCCTTCATTGATTCCCTTACCCGTTTTTGGTCTTGTTCCCTATCCATACAATGGAAATCTTCTTTAATCTCAGCCAATAAAGTCTCTTAACAGCATAAGCTAGCGATTGGGTTAGGCAACTGGACTGGGTGCGTAACACACTCGAATAAAGGATAAAGTACAGATGAGTAAATTTTTAGACACTGCCATTGAAGCGATCGCAGCCCGTGAAATTCTTGATTCACGCGGTAGACCAACAATTGAAGCCGAAGTGCATTTAGCCAATGGTGTTGTCGGACTAGCGCAGGTTCCCAGTGGTGCTTCCACAGGCACTTTTGAGGCTCATGAACTGCGTGATGGCGATAAAAGCCGTTATGGGGGCAAAGGCGTACTCAAGGCAGTACAAAACGTCAAAGAAGCGCTTGCACCAAAATTACTAGGCTTGGATGCCCTCAACCAAGAACTCCTAGACCGCACTATGATCGCCATCGATGGTTCTCCTAACAAATCCAATTTGGGCGCAAATGCGATTTTGGGGGTTTCTCTAGCAGCAGCCAAAGCAGGTGCTGAATCTTTAGATATTCCTCTATATCGCTATTTGGGTGGCCCTTTAGCGAATTTGCTCCCAGTGCCATTGATGAACGTAATTAACGGTGGCGCACACGCATCAAACAACGTGGACTTTCAAGAGTTTATGATTGTCCCAATTGGCGCAACTTCTTTTCGGGAAGCATTGCGCTGGGGTGCAGAGGTGTTTGCTACCCTCAGTCAAGTATTAGATGAGAAGGGTTTGCTTACTGGTGTAGGCGATGAAGGCGGTTTTGCCCCGAACCTAGAATCTAATCAAGTGGCTTTGGAATTGCTGGTTGCTGCCATTAAGAAAGCTGGTTACAAGCCAGGTGAAGAAGTAGCTTTGGCTTTGGATGTGGCTGCTAGCGAATTTTACAAAAATGGTCAGTATGTTTACGATGGTAAACCTCACGCCCCGGCTGAGTTTATTGATTATTTAGGACAACTTGTTGACCAATACCCAATTGTTTCAATTGAGGATGGTTTACATGAAGAAGATTGGCAAAGTTGGCAATTGCTGACCCAGAAGTTAGGTTCGCGGGTGCAATTGGTAGGGGATGATTTGTTTGTAACGAACGCTACTCGTTTGCAAAGAGGGATTCAGGAAAAAGCCGCTAACGCCATTTTGATTAAACTCAATCAAATTGGTTCTCTCACCGAAACCTTGGAAACGATTGATTTGGCAACACGTAACAGCATCCGTTCAGTAATTAGCCATCGTTCTGGTGAAACCGAAGACACAACGATCGCTGATTTAGCCGTAGCAACCCGTGCCGGTCAAATCAAAACAGGTTCCCTCTGTCGCAGTGAACGGGTAGCAAAATATAATCGCTTGCTGCGAATTGAAGATGAACTAGGCGATCGCGCCGTTTATGCTGGTGCTGTAGGTTTAGGGCCGAAGTAGGGACTGGGGACTAGGGACTGGGGACTAGGGACTAGGGCAAGAATTTTTCCCAATCCCCATTCCCCATTCCCCATCATGGATAAAACCCCAACTTGGGCAACCCCAAAGTTTCATCCCAGCCCATCATTAGGTTTAGACATTGAATCGCTTGACCCGCCTGCCCTTTAATTAGATTGTCAATTGCCGACATGACAATCACTCGACCTGTGCGCGAGTCAACTTCTACGCCGATGTAACAAAGATTGCTGCCGTTAGCCCATTTGGTTTGAGGGTAAATGCCGCTACCGCAGACTTTTACCCAAGGAGAGTTGCGGTAGAAGGCTGAGAAAATTGTGATTAAGTCATCTCGCACTAGACCGGGATCGCTCATTTTGGCATAAACCGTTGCCAAAATACCGCGTACCATTGGGACAAGATGCGGTGTAAATTGGATCATCAGTTCGTGACCAGCTAAGTCACTGCAAATTTGCTCAATTTCTGGGGTATGACGGTGACGGCCGATATTGAAAGCTGCGATGGAATTATCTGCTTCAGATAGTAATAAGTTGGTTTGAGGTTGCCGTCCACTGCTAGATGTGCCAGCCTTGGCATCGATAATAGCTGTTTCTGGGACGATTAAGCCTTGCTTTAAGAGTGGCGAAAGTGCAAGGAGACTAGCAGTGGGATAGGAACCAGGACAGCCAATAAGTTGAGCTTCGGCAATGCGATCGCGATAAAGTTCTGGTAATCCATAAACTGCTGTAGCTGCAATGGTGCGATCGCTTCTCTCAATGCCATACCAATTTGTATAAGTTGTCAAATCCCTGAACCGATAGTCTGCACTCAGATCCAGGACTTTACATCCTTTTTCTAATAGTTTGGGCGCGATTTGGCAAGCCAGACCATTTGGTAAAGACAGGAAAACTACTTCACAGCGATGAGCAATTAGTTCTGGTTCTACCGCTTCTATTGGTAGATTAGTGGCATGAGCCAGATGCGGGTACAAATCCCCAAAGGATTTACCGATACTACTCTCACCACCTAAATAAACCAGTTCGACTTCTGGATGATCCATCAGTAGCCGTACTAACTGTACTTCGCCATAGCCCGACGCGCCAATAATCCCAACGGGTACGCGTCTAAATTTGCCCATGATCTGAAATCCTTATCCCATGAATAGTTAATTCGTTCTCAGCTATCAACAATATCAGCGACTAGACTCTTAGCGTACAAAACACCTAAAACCCCTCTACTTTTTTTGGATGGAAAGTAAGAGGACGCGGCGAAGTGACAAAATATTCTATTTGTCCCCCTTATCCTGTTCATTCTTGGCTGTCGCTGCACTTTTAATCCCCATTTTGAACGGCAAAAATTTTTGCCCTGTTATCAAATCATTGCTAGTCTACTTCTCTGCCTTATAAAGGAGCTACAATCTAAAAGAAGAAATTGTAAAAAAAATTTACGTTGGTAGCTGGAAATCTTTCTGTGTCACAGCCTAATCCTACCCAAGCTTTTAAATTTGATTCGATTGATGCCGCTTTAGCAGACCTAAAAGCTGGTCGTGTAATTGTAGTGGTAGATGATGAAAATAGAGAAAATGAAGGCGACTTAATTTGTGCTGCCCAATTTGCCACACCCGACACGATTAATTTCATGGCGGTGGAAGCTAGAGGGCTGATCTGTTTAGCAATGACAGGCGATCGCTTAGACGAGCTAGACTTACCTTTGATGGTAAGCAACATTACAGATCCTAACCAAACTGCCTTCACTGTTAGCATTGATGCTGGCCCAGAATTGGGTGTCACGACTGGCATCTCAGCAGAAGACCGCGCCCGCACTATCCAGGTTACTCTCAATCCAGCCACAAAACCTACCGATTTACGTCGTCCTGGTCATATTTTCCCCATTCGGGCAAAAGCTGGCGGTGTACTCAAACGCGCAGGGCATACGGAAGCGGCTGTAGACTTATCTCGACTAGCAGGGCTATATCCAGCCGGGGTAATTTGTGAAATTCAAAACCCCGATGGTTCAATGGCGCGGTTGCAACAGTTATTTGAATATGCCAAACGTCACAATTTAAAAATAATTAGTATTGCGGATTTAATCAGCTATCGCCTACAGCACGATCGCCTGGTGTATCGTGAGGTAATTACTAAGCTGCCTAGTCAATTCGGGCAGTTTGAAATTTACGCCTACCGCCATACCCTGGATAATACAGAACACGTTGCAATTGTCAAAGGAGATCCAGGTAACTTCAAAGATGAGCCAGTAATGGTGCGGATGCACTCAGAATGCTTAACTGGTGATGCTTTGGGTTCTTTGCGCTGCGATTGTCGGATGCAGTTAGAAGCTGCGCTGAAGATGATTGAGGCTGCTGGTCAAGGTGTAGTTGTATACCTGCGTCAAGAAGGGCGGGGCATCGGCTTGATTAACAAGCTAAAAGCCTACTCGTTGCAGGATATGGGACTGGATACAGTTGAAGCAAATGAGCGTTTGGGATTTCCTGCTGACTTGCGAGACTACGGGATGGGCGCACAAATGCTGATGGATTTGGGCATCAAAAAGATTCGTTTGATTACCAATAATCCCCGTAAGATTGCTGGAGTTAAGGGCTATGGATTGGAAGTAGTCGATCGCGTGCCATTGTTAATTGAAGCAACCGACTACAATTCTTATTACCTAGCGACAAAGGCGAAAAAGCTGGGTCACATGCTGTTACAGACTTATCTGGTGACAGTAGCAATCCATTGGCAAGATGACCCGGAAGCTGTGACAGAACGTTATGAACGCTTAGAAAAACTGCGACATTTAGCGAAAAGTAATGATTTATTGTTACAAGAAGAAGCGCGTCCGTTAGCGATCGCTATATTTGACGAGCCATCTTTGACAGTACACTTGGGTTTTGATCAAGCAAAAGTTGCTAGCTCTGATTGGTATCAACAAAGTGGCCATCCTTATATACAAGCTATCTTCCAAATTCTGGATAACCTCGCCACCTTGCCATACATCCAGAAACTAGAATTTCTGATTTCTTCTGGTTGCGATCCCTTGAGTAATTTACAAGTCCAACTGGATCGGCAGACATTCTCGGATGGTACACTGCCTTCGTCGATTAGCGATCGCCTAGAAAAGCAGCAAATCTATAGCTTTAGCAAATAGCCTGGTTCAATAAATTTTGTAGTGGCATGGCAAGACTAAAATAGTGCATTAGACGTAGGTTGGGTGAAGCGGAGCGCAACCCAACATATATCAGAATGTGGGTTACGCACAGCCTCCAACGCCACTTGCTACAATGCGGGAAACCCGTGCAACGCAGTGGCTCCCCAACCTACAATTTTTTGCAACATTTTAGTCTTGCCATGTCATTACGAATAAATTATTTACTTGCTCTATAAATTGGTCTAACCTGACGAAAAGTATTAAGTAAACTCAGAAATTTATTACCATCAAAATTTATTGGGTCAACTTTTTTACCAGAACGGTCTACGAGATGATGGGTAGTAATTCGATAGTCTGGAACTTGACTTTGAGCAATTAACCAAGCAAGAGACTTATATTGAGCCTCCGTGTAGCCGCTATGGGTTTGTTGGCTGTTACTGTCATAACTATCTGGCGGTGTTTCCAAAGAAACGTGATAAGCAAAATTATTCACAGATGCAGGTAACTTTGGATTGGTCTGCACAGTTTCCAATCCCTGTGGACTCTCAAATACTGAGTTAGCTGCACCAAAAGCCCGCTTTTCTGGCGGTACTAAATAAACCACCGTTCCATCTAATTTGATTAAGGCGTGGTAACTTGCCTGTACACTTTCATCGTTATGGGCTACTTGAAAGAAATTAATGGCGCTAGAAGCAGAATAACCAGTTTCATGGAGGACGATAATCGGTTGGTTGTGAAGAGGTATACCATTAGCATCTTGGGCGTACCGTTCTCCATAGTTACTAGGATCAACCGAAGCAACTTGATAACTAGGTCTGTACTTTGCAAAAGCTTGAGTAGTTATGTACCTTGATACAGGCTTGTTAGTCTTGACTGGGGACTTGATAACACGTTGAGATTTTTTCTCTGGCTCTTTCGCTGATTGGAATTGCACCTGCGGATATTGACTGAAGGCCATAACCCGTGGATTAGATACATGGGATGTTGTCGGATTATTCTGTAATTTTGTCGCTCGTCCAATTAGCAGCACTACAATTACAGCCATGAACATCAGCGAGATTAGTAACACCCTAGTCGCCCAGTCTTTAAACCTCATTTTTCTAATACCCGTAAAACGGTAGATATTAACTTATAGCTAAACTGCCATGTCTTTAGTAGAGGCGCACTTCCGTAAACCCCTACCGTAGATGGTATCCAAACGATAATCACTATAACACTTTAATTCTAGTCAAATATACGTTACTAGTATATGTTGGAATGCTAAATAATCGTTTTAGACGCTTCCTCTGTCTAGGGAGTTATTTAAACTTCATAACTTTTGCCATGAGTATGGAATTGCTGCCAAAGAAATTCCGGTAAGTATACCAAGTAGCAATTATCCTCATTTGACTATTGAATAACCATACTTAGCGATCGCTCATTTATTATTTCTGTATATCTAAATTGTTTAAACCACTAAGTTTAGGAAAATTTTCTAACTCAAACTCGTTTTGTATAAGCTGGGAAATATTCTTCATTGTTTCAGGCAGAGCAAAAGCCATAAGAGTATTGAGTGTAGTTTTTGCAATTCCCCCACTCTGAGGTTCTGGATGACCTATGCTTCGCAGAATATCAGAAAGTTTTATTGAGGGGCGAGAGTGAACTTTGAAAGTTAATCTATCTTGATTTGCAAAACGTATGTACCAATCGTAGTCTGCTATAGTATTTAGCTTAATATCTTGGTTGCCACCTATGAATTCAAGATGTTCAAGGTCTATTAATTCAATATCTTCAATATTGGGTTTGAATAATTCTCTTAATTTGTGCATCCCATCATTCCAAGTCACATCTTCTGCTGAAAAAATAACTTTAGAGTCTAATTTTCTCTGTAAATTGCGTCCCTTACAAAGACTTCGATTTAATAGGGCATATTGGTAGAGGATTTCTGGCATTTCTACCCCAAGAGTATATAAACTGCGTCTTTCACAAAATACATGAGCTTCATCACGAAGTTGATTTATTAGTAAACCAATATCTTTAGTAGCAAAACTTGTGTAATCTCCTCCTTTAGCTTCAAACGCATCAGCTTTAGCTCTGACACTAAAGGAAAGAGCCACAAATAATGGTAATCTTTCAGGTTTTCCTGCATCAATACGATTAAGTTGAGTTCTCAACCAAGCTTCTAAATCTTCGGCTCTCTCAATAAGCTGATCTGCTTCCAGTGATTCAGGTAGCATATAACTGAACCGCTCATAAGCTTTAAGTAATTTGAAGGTTCGAGTCTCAAACTCTTCTCTACACCTACGAGCTTCTAAATCTTTAACTTCCGCTACAACATTTTGAAAACCTGTACGCATTTCCTCACGTAAAATATTCATTTGCTGTGCTAAGTTAGACTGATTGCAAATTAATAATTCAAGAGTGCGGTGTTGAACAGTAAGGGCATTTTGAATGCTATTAAAACATAATTGAATCTGTTCATGATTTCGGTCTAATTTCTTTGTGACCTTGTGAAGTTGAGCAGCATTGTAAATGCCAACACCAAGATTGAGTATATTTACTCCCAGATTAGCAATGTTAAACATATCAAAATTAGCTGGTTGAACAGATTGGATTGTCTCTCCAGTCGAATGATGGCGGGTACACCAAGTACCTGCTTTACCTATGAATACCTCGTATTCCGAGGCATCTCCTCCCTTAAACGGATATGGTTCGGGTTTCTGAGTGAAAGGATTAACCATATTTGTTTGCCAACATAGACTTAATCTCAGTATTCCCAGGAATTATTTTGGTGTATCGCTCGTTCTATACAAAAGAGCGATCGCACCATCCCCCACCAACTTCGATAAAATCACTATGGTGCTACTTAACCCTAAATCTGATGAAAAGCGATCGCCTCTCTTCCCCTTCTTCTCTTCAACGTCCTGAACTACTTGCGCCAGCAGGTAATTGGGACTGTGCTAAAGCTGCTGTGGAAAATGGGGCAGATGCGATTTATTTCGGTTTGGATCGCTTCAACGCCAGAATGCGGGCAGAAAATTTTACTGAGGCAGACTTACCCCAATTAATGACATTTCTGCACCGTCGCGGCGTAAAGGGTTATGTCACCGTCAACACACTCATATTTCCCAAAGAATTAGTAGAAGCGCAGCAATATCTCCGCACAATTATTGCCGCAGGTGTGGATGCCGTCATTGTTCAAGATGTCGGAATTTGTCGTCTCATCCGTCACCTCTCGCCTGATTTTCCCATCCATGCTTCCACCCAAATGACCATCACTAGTGCGGCTGGGGTGGAATTTGCTAAGTCCCTCGGCTGTCAATTGGTGGTGCTGGCGCGTGAATGTTCTCTTCAGGAAATCAATAAAATTCAGCAGCAGATTGCCCAACAAGAAACTTCGCTGCCCTTGGAAGTTTTTGTTCATGGTGCTTTGTGCGTGGCGTATTCTGGTCAGTGTTTGACTAGCGAAGCTTTAGGCGGACGTTCTGCTAACCGAGGTGAATGTGCCCAAGCTTGCCGGATGCCCTACGATTTAATCGCTGATGGGGAAGTTGTAAATTTAAAAGAACGCAAATATTTACTCAGTCCTCAAGACTTAGCAGGGTTAGATGTTTTGCCCGATTTGGTGAAATCAGGAGTAACTTGTCTCAAAATTGAAGGTCGCCTAAAAGCTCCAGAGTATGTTGCTAATGTCACCCGTGTTTATCGACAAGCCCTAGATCGGGTGATGGAGGAGATCCCCCCTAACCCCCCTTCAAAAGGGGGGAAAATAGCGCCCCTTGTTAAGGGGAGTTGGGGGGATCTTCCACTTAATCAAGAACACTACAACCTAGAGATGGCATTTTCTCGCGGACTCTACACGGGTTGGTTTGGCGGGATTAATAATCAAGAACTAGTTCACGCCCGCTTTGGTAAAAAACGTGGGGTTTATTTAGGTGAAGTCACCCGCATCCACAACGAACAGGTGACAGTCAAACTGGAAGCACCTGTAAAACCAGGGGATGGAATTGTATTTGACTGCGGTCATCCAGAAGCAAAGGAAGAAGGCGGCCGGGTTTATGCTGTGGTGTCCAAGGGTAAAGAAGCAATGCTGACCTTTGGTCAAAATGACTTGAACCTACGCCGAGTGCATATAGGCGATCGCATTTGGAAAACCAGCGATCCCGAACTCGATAAGCAACTGCGTCAAAGTTTTGTCGGCGAGAATCCACAATTTCAGCGTCCCATTGATGTTGAGGTTTATGGAGAAATTGGTCAGCCATTGATTGCGATCGCCCGCGATCGACTTGGTAATATTGTCCAGGTAGAATCTGCAATTTCTCTGGTGGAGGCGCACACTAAACCCTTAGATACAGAACGTTTACAAGAACAATTCGGTCGTCTCGGTAACACGCCTTTCGTTTTGGAAAAACTAACCAACCACCTCAGCACTTCCCTTATGCTACCCGTAAGTGAATTGAACCGGATGCGGCGGGAAATTGTGGTGCAGTTGGAAGAATTACGAAGTCAACCTAAACGCTGGCAATTACGTTCTGATGTCTCTTTCCAAGATTTACTTCCCTCTTCATCTTCCTTATCCCTCTCCTCTCCTTCACTGATCGTCTTAGTACGAAACCTCAAGCAACTCCAAGCCGCCCTCAAAGCTGGGATTGAAACACTTTACTGTGAATTTGAAGATCCTCGCACCTACCGAGAAGCGGTGCAAATGGTTCGCCAACAACAGCAAAAAAACAAAGCAGACAATTCTTCACTTTTAACTGATAACTCACCACTCCCCACAATCTGGGTTGCACCACCCCGAATTACTAAACCTGGTGAAAATTGGATTTTGCAGCAGGTACGTACCTGTGAAGCAGATGGCTATCTGATACGAAACTATGACCAATTGCAATTCTTTTCTCAAGACCGTTGTATTGGAGATTTTTCGCTCAATGTTGCTAACCCCTTGACGGCAGACTACTTTCAGCAACGCTTTGCTTTAGAACGGTTGACGGCATCTTATGACCTGAATATTACCCAACTGCAAGACCTGCTTACCAGTTGTCCACCCCAGTGGTTTGAGGTGACAATCCATCAACATATACCGATGTTTCACATGGAACACTGCGTATTCTGTGCTTTTCTATCGACAGGTACAGATCATACTAACTGTGGACGACCTTGTGAAAAGCAGGAAGTAAAATTAAAAGATCGTGTAGGCAGCGAACATGTCCTCAAGGCAGATGTAGGTTGCCGCAATACTGTATTTAACGGTACAGCCCAAACTGGAGCCGAGTACGTACAGCGTCTGATAGAGATGGGATTACGTCACTTTCGTATCGAGTTTGTAAATGAAACCCCTGATCAAGTGACTAAAATAATACATCGCTATCGTCAATTATTGCAAGGTGAAATTACAGGTTCCCAACTATGGCGCGAGTTGAAGCTGCAAAATCAATTGGGCGTAACTCGTGGCCCTATGAGAGTATCTGCATTGCGCTCATAATTCATTTTATGAACACCCAGCTTGGGAAAGTGCTTTAGGAGCATTTAAGAACATCATTATTGCATGAAATAATTTTGCCTTAAAACCAACAAAGTCAACAGCCTAGCTTCAGACTCCTTCTGAGCAGGAGAGGTATTTTCTTCCCCCCTGCTTCTCTTCTTCTCCTGCCTCCCCTGCTCTCTTCGGTGAGCAACAAATACAATTAATTCGCGTCCTGGAGGAACATCTCAAGCCGACGCTGTATCAACAAGAAAGTTAAACATCAGACTATTGAATAATTCGCATCGTTGCCATTAAAGTTTAAATTGTGCGAATTTTTACTAATGCCTTAATTACGAATTAGTATCAGCTATGCATATACCTAAATTGTGCGATGCCTGCGGCGGGCTGCGCCAACGCCAAACATCATTTTCATTACTACTAACCATTGCCCTCACCACTTTACTAATCCCGTCGCCCTCGCTAGCGCAAACCCGCCTGATACCGTCGCCTTCGAGTGCGCCTTTAGAACTAGATTTATTGACCAAGCCAAAAGACTATGTAATCACAGCTAACACAATTCATCCACAAGGATTAACTGTTCCGAGTTTATGGTGGGCACAACAAAACTCTGAGAGAAAGCTATTAGATAATTGGATAGCATATCCAGCTTCTGGCAAAGAACCTGCACGAGTAGACTTGATCGTGAATCAGCAAATTTGGAGCTTACTAGAGTATATAGAGCGCTACGACTTCGTAAATCGCTTGGGTAGCGCTGCACGTAACTTTGGTTACAATGTCCGGGTATTTAACTATCAAAAGGAACCCTTAGCAACTTACACTTGCAACTTTAGTACAAGTCCAGCTTTATGCAGTATCCAAACAACTGTTAAGAACAAGATAGGCTTACAGCGTTCACTCTAGACAATTAGATAGTGGGGAGTGGGGAGATGAGGCAATATGGTTGGGATAAGCAGGTGAGGCAGGGGGTAGGGGAGCAGAGAATGAGGGATGAGGGAGCGGAAGAGAATAATTAATAACCAATGCCCCAATGCCCCATGACCAATTAAACCTTCATTTTGGCGAACAAAGACTCGTATTGTTTTATTGCAGATGGCGGTAAGGGAAGTAAAAATTCACTTTTATCCAAAACTTCGCGTAGGCGTAGCCCGTCGTAGACATCGCTCTGTAACAAACTCCGTAATGGTTCTTGGATGTCGGAAGCGGCAATATTTGTAGAAATTGGCGAATTACTTTTAGTCAGCACCGAAATTTGTTTAGCTGTACTTGGTTGCCAACAAAAATCAATCCATTGATCTGATAAAGTACCCTTATCAATACCTGCGGGACGCACCCACAAGTCCGCCCACATTGCTGTTCCTGACTGGGGTATAACTGCGCCAAGTTGCGGATAACGTCCCAGAACTTGCAGTACATCGCTTGACCAACCAACCGCTAGCCAGGTGTCTCCCATAATTAAAGGTTCTAAGTAGTTATTGGAACTGTAGAACTTCACCTGTTGGTTTAATGTCTGTAATTCTTTTTCCAAGTTTGGTACTTGGTCAAGATTCTCTGTATTGTAAGATTTGCCTAGCTTCTTTAAGACCAGACCAATAACTTCTCGTGGTTGATTAAGTAGGGAAATGCGCTGCTGCATTCCATCTCGCCACAAATCACTCCAATCTTTGGGTGTCCATCCGAATTCTCGCAACTTGTCACGGTTATAAACAATCACCGTGGTACCCCACCGATAAGGCGCGCCCCACACTTTCCCTTGAGTATCCAAGTTACCTTGGTCGTCGCGTGTTACTAATTTTTTCCACTTTTCATCTAAAGCAGACCATTGCTTTAATTGGTTTCCCTGTAACTCTTGGAGTGGTTGAATCAGTTTCTGCTCAATCGCTGCTTTTAGCCAGTAATCTCCCAATGTCACGAGGTCTGCATCAGCCGTTTTTTGACCCTGCCTAAAGGGTATAAAGCGACTCCATCCTTGTTCATCGGTGGCTTTTGGTTTTTTCTGCCAATTTTGTAATTGCTGAAATAAATCCTCTATCTGCTCGACTGGGGCAAACTTTAACTGCACCTGTTGCTGCAAACCTTTGTGGAACTGATTCACCACCTGACCAGGTATAGAACCTTTTAATAACTGTACTTTTAGTTGCGTCTGCCTGTTTCCACCACAGCCAAAAAGCAGTTGTGAAAGTGCCAGTGTGCTTGTACCGAGCAAAAAAGACCGTCGATCCATTGATTTTGGATTTAAGATTTTTGATTATACCTAATATTAAGCAGAGATTCACCAGAGGCTGACTAGGTGAAAAAGCGGAGTTGGAAAATTATTGGAGTTTTCTGTGGTTAATACCGATAATTTGGAATATTTGACTCAAAATAGCAACTTTATCAGCAAATTACTTCCTAAAAGTGAATTTATCTCCATAAATTTCATTAGTGGTACTTGTAGTCAAACTTTACCTACATTTAGAAATAATGATTTAAATGTCACATTTGCACCAAAAATTATCAATACTTAAATAATCCAGAAGTATCGTTAAGGTTGGGAGTAAATTGAATAACATATAGAAAATGTACGGATAAAGGTATTAAATGGAGCTATTACAGCAACAGATCCTGACTTTAAGCGAAAAACTGGATGCCCTCTGTCAAGTAATTGAGCAACTTGATGCTAAAGTCACTCAAACTTTCTCAGAGTGTTCTACAGCAAATACACAAGTAAAGGATAATTATCAGGAAAATGGTGCGGCTGGAGGCTATCAGCTCAGACGTGTCAGTTTAAACCCAGAAATGGAACACAAGGATGTATTAACAGATGGTATTTATCTAGATATGCATCGTCAAAGCGGAGATAATATAACACCAGAAATTCAAATACAACGACTAACAGCGCAGTTAACAGCAGCATACAATCGCATTGCTGCCTTGGAAGAACAATTACTTAGAGAAAGAATTCATTAAATTTAACCTAAGTTCAACGAATTAAAAATGCCTGGAGGTATGGAAGGCAAGCCTTTAGGCTCAATATCAAGTGATGGTTTTGTGGGCATATATTTAAGTATAAGCAACTAATCCAACTATCAAATTGATGAAAAGCAAAACACACTATTACGTAAATATATGTAATAGTGTGATGTGTACGATAATAAGCTTTTAGTGCATTCCTCACTATGAAACAAATGGAAGTTTTTAAGAAAGCGCAGAGGGATGCAAAGTCCCGACAAATTTAATTCCCTATAAATTAATGAAATGCTGTACCTAACCGTTCAAGCTGAGATTCAATAGCTGCTAAAAGTTGGTCTTGCTGCCAATTTTGGCCAAGATGGGCGGCTATGCAAGCTGCCCCAGCACCCATACCTTCTTTCACAAAGCCCTGCTCATAAGCTCTCAGTTGAGGATAACGAGAATCAGCAAAGCTGAGATCAGTTGCTAATAGGGGAGGGGTTCTTCCACTCGGAGTCAAGTTGCCTTTTTCTAAGCTGAGGGCTAAGTCAACTGTAGCGCCAGTAGGATCTTCTGCTACCCAACGAGTTGTGCCTATAACTACTGCTTCTGGTTGCCATGATAAGGCGTAAGCTTGAGCGATCGCACTCATCAGAGCATAAACCGCCAGCATTTGCGTCCCACCGGCAAGCATTACACCACAACTACGACTAGCTGCGATCGCCATCCCAGCTACCACCACCTGCATGGGATCGCCCACAGCAGCGACGATTTTTAGCGGATCTATGGAAGTCATGATTTGAGATTGAAATATCTCATCCTGCCCCCTGCTCCCTGCTTTCTCTAACCCTGCTTGCACTAGTGCCCACTTTTGCCCGTGGTTACAAATAGGGTGGCTACTGTTAACTTTTCCGGCAGCATCTATGCCCAAGGCAGTTAAGATTGCCAGGGCAGTTGTAGTACCTCCGACGACGCACTCACCAAAAATCACATAACTCTGTTGCATATTGGCAGCAAGGCGTTCTCCCCAAAGTAGCCCTTGTTTAAACAAGTGGTGTACTGTTGTAATTTCCATAGCAGCGCCTCCACTTAAACACTTAGCAGAAGCGCCACCCAAGTCAATTAATGGCACAGCCGGAGGGTGGGGTAAACCAGCATTAAACAAATGAACTGGTATCTTTAGCGACTCAAAAACAGCGCGAGAAATCAGCACAGGTGAAGCCCCAGCCGCTAATGGTGGTAGGGGATGTTGGGGCTTATGTTCTGGGCCGTAATACAAAAACTCAGCATCTGCACAAGCGGTATATTTCCGATCCTCTGGAGTTCGACCGGCTGCGGAAATCCCTGGAATTAAACCAGTTTCAGTAAATCCTAAAACACATCCAAATACGGGCAGACAACCACGATATCGTCGCAGCCATTCTTCACCTTGTTCTTTTTGGGTATAAATACGAATTTGGGAATTGGGCATTGGGAATTAGTTAGGACTAATTATTTAACCAAGGACAAATGACTAATGACTAATGACTAATAACTATCCCTCATAATCCATGAGGACTTGTACCCAGCGTGGTGGACGGGGAATGGGATTGCCTAGACGGTCAAAAAGAAACCATGCTGCGAGGTGTACCACAAAAAGGTAGATAAAGTTGTTGAGTAAAATTAGAGCGATTGCTCCCACTTGAATCAAAAACACGCTGGGACTCGCCAATAAACTCAGCTTTAAAAATACCCACTCAATGAACTCAGTCACTTGGGTAATCACATAAATCCACAGGTCTTCACCCGACAAAACAGACAGCAACCACAGTCTAAAAAAGACCCCCAAAGTACCCAGCAGCGTACCCAAGGTGATAGAAACAATCCAGGGAACACGACGACGATACCATGTCGCTCCCAAAAGCACGCCCATAAACCCGTAGGGCATGACAAACAGCAAACTACGGGCTGGCCCCATCAGTACAGTCAGCAGTAACCCAGAAGTGAGTGCTGCCATCCATGCCGCACGCTTGCCCCAACGCAGATAAACTAGAGCGATGGGAACCGGAAAAAATATCCGTAAAACTGGGCCCAAGGGAAAATAGAAATTAATAAACCAAATTAAGCTAGCAGTACTGGCTAAAAATGCCGTTTCTACCATCCTCAACGGCGCATCAGCCTTGAGTTGAGGAGGCATTAACTGTTGTTCTTTGTCTAACCAATGATTGTGGGGAGTTGAAGATTCAGTTGATGGTTCTTCCTCCGGTTCATCTGGCAGAGAATCTAAAATACTCATATTTGACAAGTTCTTAAACTATCATTCTTTCCAAGGCTGACAAATCGGGAATACAAATAGTGTCTTGATCCCGTTTAATCAAGCCTTTTTTTTCTAGCCTTGTCAATACTCGTGTCACAGTTTCCCGTGCCAGTCCACTCAAACTACTCAATTCTCGATGAGGTAAATTGGGGATTTCGGTTCCTGTTTGCCCTTTTTTTCCCTGTCCTTCTGCCAAAAATAGCAACGTATCTGCCACTCGTGACTGGCTATCAGATTCCCGCAGACGCAATCGGCGATTGACTTGCCGCAAACGTCGTGCCATTAATTGCGCTAATCGAACTCCAGCCAAGGGTTCTATCTGAAGTAACTTGACAAAATCCTGAGCAGGCATACTGCCAATTACTGTTGGAGCTAAGGTAATCACATCTGTGGAGCGAGGAACTTCATCTAGCGCTGCCATTTCACCAAATAATTCCCCTTTACCAAGAATATTTAGCGTTACCTCTTTTCCTTCCAGATTGTAGGTGCGGATTTTGACCCATCCGTCCATAATAAAATACACAGAACCACCCCAGTCATTTTCTAGCAGAATTACCTGATTGGCAGGGTGAGTGCGGGTAACAAGATGGATAAGGGCTGATTCCACAGCAGGTTCTGGCAACCCTTGAAAAAAGGGAGCGGAGGTGATCATCCAGGGATTAGCCTGTGCTTGCAAGCTATATCGGTCTTCCATTACGACATTTTTATTGAAGCTGCTATGTACACACAACAAACAAGAGCGCCATTTCTAGCCTTAGTCATCAAAGCACAGCTCCCTTTAAGAGAGAAAACTAAACTATGCTACATAAGAATACGACAAGAACCTTTTTCTAAAATAATCATTTACCTATAAGTTTAAACGGGGTAAAAGTTTTGCAAAAAGTAGTTTATAGCCGGCAGTTGTATTGCTCAAGCGCTAGCTGCACTGCAAACTTGATTAGATGAACTACCACACACCAACCGCTAGGCGGTGTGGTCAGGGCTTCTCAATTAATCACGAATAGCCAAGAGAACATCATAGTCCTATTGTCTTGCATTCCCTCCAAGGGCGGGAGTCATGATTCTCAAGACTCAAATAAATCTTTTTTTTGCGACGTGTACTTATGAGCTTGATTTTCGCTTACGGCATTGATATCAAGATGTACTATTATACCAGAAAAAGAGTTTGTTTCCCCATGTCCATTTTCAAAAATGGGCAACTAATCAGCGGCAAAACAAAGCTTCTTAAACAAACGCTGACTGAAGATTGCCACGACTCCCAGTAATCCATAACATAATGACAGTCACAAGTCCCAATAGAAGCTTTTGCCACTCAAAACTTCTCAGATGGGAGCTTACTTCCTCGCAGAGGTATGGTGACTGTAAATTAATTGTCACATTAGTTGATATACGTTTTTAGGTAAGGTAATAAAAGTGACTTCCAGTGCAGATGAAATTCAAAAGCTGATCGCAGACATTGACAACTTACTTGCCAGTGGTGGCAAGCGCTTGTCTAGATTTCTGTCTGGTCAGGGGCAGGAACCTAAAGAAGTTTTAGAACGAATTCGCAACTTCTTGGTAAGGCTCCAAGAAAAAGAAGCATTAGAGAGCGATATCCCAAATAATTCTTCCGAAGAACCGCGTTCGCCTTTATTAACAAAATTTGTTGAGCGAGGTTATAACCAGTATCCCCTACCGCCGCTCGAATCCAATCAGGAACAGAGTCCTGTTGCAGCCGGACAATTAAAAAGTGAATTTTCGAGCTTGATCCAGCCATTGCGATCGGAATTAGAAGGGCTATTGCAAGAGCGAGCCACTCTCATACAAGAAATTAGGCAACTAGAGCAAAGGCGATTGCAAAACTACTCCTTAGCGCAACAGTTGACAAACCAAGATCAAATGATTACCGAGTTTTTACAGGTACTCATGAATCGGCTGGTGCCAACTGTAACGCCACTGTTAGCACAACCAGGGGAAAATTCTGCCATTTCTTCAGAAGCAACTAATCACGCTACCTCTGTAACTCAACCTTTATTAGAATCAGTAGACCGTGTAGAGCAGTTAACCCAGCTAGCGAGGGAGTTGGATCAACGCCTATTATCACTAGATGGCACTGTGAATGTAGTCTTTGAGGCACTACAGCGCAATATTAATACTTATTACGAATCACTGTCGCAAGCACTGGCAAGAATGCATAGCAAGGGAATGCAAGGCGAACAGTTGATGGCCAGCTTTCTCAACAATTTGACCCAGCATTTACAGCAACAATCCCCTATTTCACCGCCATCTTTGCTGAGGGTAGAATCTGATATATCACCATCATTGCCTGAACCAACCGAGATTGCCGCTGAAGCTGCATCTCAACCCCTAGAGGCAATCCTGCCAGAAACTTCATCTCCACTCACAATCAATTCTGAGCAACAGGATACTACCCTCACAGAGGATCTAGATGCAGTGCTGTTGCAGCTTGGTATAGACTCGTCTCAATCTTCCGAAAATCTGACCGAATTATCGCAAAATATTTCTGCATTAGTTGGTGATGAAGTAGACCAACTTTACGCCAGTTTATTTAGTACTGGTGATGTTGATAACCCAAGCCTTGATGTATTGACAAATGACTTATCTGCTTCCACAGCCTCCCAATCAACGTTGACAATCGCTGAGAGTCCATCTGTCCCTCAAAACGTTGATTCTGCGGTTGTGACACCAGATACAGGTATTTCAGCTCAAGAGTCTTTAGTAGAAGCCACAAATTTATTATCAGAGCCACAGGAAGAACTATTTTTTGCAGAGGATACTGAGCTAGATTCGCCTCTGAGCTTTTCTACACCACAAACAGACAGTTTCCCCACGCAACTCGACACTCAGCCAGCTAGTGTTGATACAATTAATACGCTAACTGATCTATTGACTGGTGCAGGTAGTGAGCAGGAATTGCTGGAAGTATCATCCTTTATGGAGGATGGCACAAGTACAGCACCAGTTACTCCGAAAGCAGCAGAAATTGCTTTGGCATACCCCTACGGGGAAGCAAGCTACGCGCAGCCTCTCGTAGAGAAGCCCACCGAAGGTATCGCTCCACCGGAAATATTGAGCAACAATGATCCGCCAGACCCTTTTTTAGATAGCTACATTGCTGCTTCACCACAAGAAAACTTGCTTTCTGTTGAGTTAAACCAGACTCCAGTTGTACCTGATATTTCTTTAGATGAAGAACAGTTGCAGCAATTAGATCGAGATTTGGCTAATTTTGATCAGCAGTTAAATTCTAATTCGCAACCAGCTACCAATTTGGATATTGTCTCGGAACTAATTGATAAAACTCAAGACACAATTCCTACAACTTACCCTGAGCCGCAAACAGAAAATACCTCAACTGCGAATTTATCAAGTTTGACAGTTCCCCAGGTAGAAACTGAAGAAAAAAAAGAAATCACAACTCCCATTCAAGACAGTTTTGTATCTTCAATTTCCAACCCCATCAATAATCCAGAAGTTTCGCCCAATGTTCTAGAACCAGTTTGGTATTTAGGAATTGATTTAGGTACAACCGGAATTTCTGCCGCATTATTAAATCGCTCGACTTTTGTTGTACATCCTATCTACTGGTCAGCAGAAAATCCGCCGGGAACAAGTTCCTTCCAGGAATCATTTCGTTTGCCAACAGAGGTTTATCTTCCTACAGCTTCGATACCCCAGGGTGAAAGTGTAAATATAGAAGTCAATGAGCAGACAGCACCTGCGGCTGTTGCTCAAGATAAAGCACCTGACCACTCGGCTCCTCCGACAACACGTAAATCAACAGCAGATTCGACAACAAATAACCTCTACTCGGCACAGTTGAAGCCCTATTTACAAGTAGCCATTCCCTATAAGAAGGAACGGCAAAAATGGGAACCTGTTTTACAATTAAATGAATTTTCAGCAGGGCCTTTAATTTGGGTTGTGCGATCGCTCTCTAAACTACTATTAACTCTCAAATCCGAAAAAACTTGTACTACCCCTAGTTTAATGGCTGCTGCTGTTGGGATCAGCGAACAAGATTTCCCGCAGATTATCAATAATATTGCTGGTGTGATTTGCACCTGTCCATCTAGCTGGTCGGAACAATACCGCTTTAATGTGCGGGAAGCTTTACTTACCAGTAAACTCATCCAACATCCGCAGCAAGTCTTTTTTATCGAAGAAGCGATCGCTAGTTTACTCCCAGAACTCGATGCTGCTAACGGTGAGCAAGTAAAATTAAGCCAACGTCAAGGTTCTCACCCGGCAAAAACTAGCGAGCATCCGATTGTTGGTAACACTCTGGTAATCAACATTGGGACAACTGCCACAGAAATGTTGCTAGTTGATGTCCCAGAAAGCTTACCGCAATTGACATACAATGATTTTATGCTCCATAGTTTTGCTTATGCTGGCAAGGGAATTGAACAAGATATTATTTGCCAGTTGCTATTACCACCTAAATCTCGGCAATCACGCCTAGAAACAAAAAGCGATCGCAAAACTACTAGCAGTAATCCTTGGCAATGGCAACCGTCAATTCCCGGTTTAGACCAAATGCGCTGGCAAAGTTTGGGCTTGGAAGAATTAGAACTACCGAGAGTCGGAGAACCAGATATTACCGCGCGGATTCGTCTTCAGCAGCGTCTAGAAAGTTCTCTACTGGGACAGGCGGTATTAGATGCGGCACTAGCTCTAAAGCTGATTTTGCAGCACCAAGAATCTTTTACCCTAGAATTAGCCGATCAGCAGTGGATTTTGCAGCGACGAGACTTAGAAAGCCAGGTATTTATCCCCTTTGTGCGCCGCCTGAACCGAGAACTCAACAAATTATTGGTAGCTCGTGGTATCCCGACAGAATCTATTAATCAAGCTATCCTGACTGGTGGTGTGGCTTGTGTTGGGACAGTAAACCGTTGGTTAAGGCAGAAACTTCCCAGCACCAAGATTATTCAAGATTTATATCTCGGCGAAAATGGCGCTCCTAATTGCAGTCGGGTTGCTTATGGTTTAGCGATGCTGCCTTTACATCCCCAGATATTAGATATACCCAGACAACAGTACACTGATTATTTCTTATTTACAGAATTGCTGCGGCTGCTACCAGATCGACCCTTATCTTTCGGTGAAGTTATCCAGTTATTTGAGAGTCGCGGGATCAATACCCGCACTTGTCAGCAACGCCTGCTGGCTTTTTTGGAAGGTGAACTCCCTTCAGGATTGATACCTTCAGTTATAGATTCAACTTGGTTAACCCAGAGTTCACAAGAAAATCCTGACTATCAGGCGATCGCCACAGCACCACTTTTTGAAAAACAAGGGAGCCTCACCTATCGTCCCAATTCTCAACAACTGTTGCATTTGCGTCGCTATCTAGATGCTATCAAGGCTAGTAACCAGCAATCAGTAGAGGAACCATATACAGTGAATTTCGCCTTAGAGGTTCATTATTGAGACTAGTACATACCCCTAGAAATAAGGATACTATTCAAAATTCAAAATGCTTATAACTATTAAATCTGAGCTTACTCCAGAACAACGGGATATTGTCTCAAGCCTGGGCAAGCCTGATTTTGTGTAGTTTCATAAAGCGTTATTATGTCATAAGCATTTTGAATTTTGCAAAGTCCTACTAGTACTTAAGTATGGAAAGTTTTTTGATGTGTAACATTAACAATAGCTGTTTTAATTTGATGCATAGAAATACTGTAAATTTACAATCTCTGACTTCAATTGGAAGATTCTGTAAACTTTGGGTTTTCGGTTTTTATATTGTTTAAAATTTGTGTATATTAACACTCGGTGGTAAAGACAAGAGTAGTAAAAATTGTCTATCAATCATCTCCACGTCTACACCACTAATGCCAAAATTCGTATTATAAAATTAAGTTAGACCTTGTGAATAATCTTTCTCTTTATTCAGTTAATTGTTCGCAACAGCCTTTACACCCTTCAACTTTAAGCGTAAGAAAACGGTTAATTGACATTGTTGGAGCCATTGTAGGGCTAATAATCACGTTTCTGGTAGCAATCCCTGTAGCGATTGCTACCTTTATTTATGAGCCAAGTCCAATATTTTATTCTCAAATTCGCTGTGGTTTGAATGGAAAAACTTTTCGCATCTGGAAATTCCGCTCCATGATCGTAGATGCTGATCAAGTCAAGCATTTGGTTAAAAATCAAGCTAAAGGTCACATCTTTAAATCTGTTGATGATCCTCGCATTACTCCTATAGGTAAATTTTTGCGGCGTACCAGTTTAGATGAATTTCCCCAATTTTGGAATGTTTTGGTAGGGGACATGAGTTTAGTTGGGACTCGTCCACCCACTCCTGATGAAGTCAGCAATTACGACCCACATCACTGGGAGAGATTACGAGTCAAACCAGGCATTACCGGAGAATGGCAAGCTAATGGTCGTTCGAGTATTACAGACTTTGAAACCATCGTCAAAATGGATATAGATTATCAACGCAAGTGGTCTGTAAGTTATGACCTGAGTCTGATTATTAAAACTATCTCGGTAGTATTGAAAAAAACTGGTGCTTATTGAATTTGTCATTAGTCATTAGTCATTAGTCATTAGTCATTTTTCATTAGTTTTTCTCAGTGTTCCCTTATCTCCATTTCTTATTCAACCCTTAACACCGCTACCCGTTTCTGTGGGTACAATGTAACGTTGTAAAAATAAAAATAGTAATAATACTGGAGCGATCGCAATTACTGAGCCAGCAGCTACTAACCGCCAGTCAAGAGAAAATGTCCCTGCTAGCTTTGCGACTCCCAAAGGAAGAGTATATAAATTTTCGTCTTGGATGACAATTAAAGGCCACAAAAAGTCACTCCAAGCACCAATGAATACGAAAATAGCTAAAGTTACTAATGCTGGGCGAACTGCTGGTAACATCACATGCCACCACAAACCTAACTCCGAACTGCCATCCATTCGGGCGGCTTCTTCTATCTCTTTGGGGACACTCATGAAAGCTTGGCGCAACAGAAAAATGCCAAAGGCAGAAGCTAAACTCGGAAAAATCATCCCTAAATAACTATTTCTCAAACCCAACTGGACTGTCAAAATATAGAGGGGAATCATCACGATTTGGAAAGGAATCATAATCGTCGAGACAATCGCCACAAAAATCCAGTCTCGCCCCACAAATGACAATCTTGCCAAGGGATAGGCAGCTAAAGCGCAAAACAGTAGATTTAAGCCAACCGTTAGCACTGATACCAAAGTGCTGTTATACAGGTATTGCCCAAAAGGTAGAGAGTTCCACACACTAAAGAAATTATCTAGTGTCGGTGACGCTGGCAATAGCTGTGGCGGCGACTGTAAGATATTTTCCGTTGGCGATTTTAAGGCTGTGCTAATTAGCCACAGTAAAGGAAAGAGCATCACCAGTGCGATCGCTCCCAATAGCGCATACATTAACAGATTTTGCGATCGTGATTTTTTCCAGTTCAGCATTTGATTAATAATTTTCTGAGTCTTGTAAATATTTCTTACAATTTTGTTGATAACCCTACAACTTGCTTTATTTATTTTTTACTTGCTCAAATATTTGGTGGATGTTCACCCATTTTCACCCACATTTTCCGCACACGAGTCAATTGCAGACGATTCATTTTTCAACTAGAAATTGTTGCTTTCCCAATGATTGTAAGCCCTACAATTTCTGTAGTATCTTCACTCCAAGTAAAATGGTCTGTCCACAATTGCTGTTGCGGATTAAATAATTTAACCTCATTCTGAGTGTTAGGGTCAATTGCTGTTTGACGAGTTGCTTTATAACGATTACAACAAGGGTAAGCCAAGCAAAGATTTTCAAACACAGTTTTTCCGCCAGATTATAAGGGAATGATATGCTCAAATTCAAAAGTAGTGACTGTTAAAGCTTCAGCAGTGCAACAGTAAGCACACAAATTAGCAAAATGGCTGCGAATTTTATTTTTTAATTCAACAGGAATATAAGCACTCACGCTACTTTCTGTTTATTTTGAAAAAAGTGTAATGTATATCTAGCTCTAGTTTTAATAATATTTAATTGGTCAACTTGAGCCAATAATCTGTCTAAAATCTCAGTTTCTTCATCTGACAAATGATTTTCAGAATTCTTAACTAGCAACTCTTGTAATTGTATCTGGGATTTGGTAAATAAAGAGCTATCCGCAAAGCTTGCAATTCATCTAGGCTTAAACCAATCAATAATTCGGAATCTATAGATATATTAGCTAGCTGTTGGTAAGTTTCTAAATCTAACAGTACTCCAACTTTATTTCCCTGTGCGTTAGTGACATATTGAACTGAATCAGACATGGCTTTACTTGATAATTTGATTATTTTTATCGTAACTTATTATCAAAAATGTGGTTAAAGCGATTCAAGATACCGGACTTCTTTAACAAGTTCGGTATCTAAATCCATATAGATAGATGTAGAGACGTAAAACTTTACGTCTCTACAAGAGTTTTTGTTGCAAAACTTATAACTTTGATACATCAAATCAGCAATACCAAAAGTCGTATCTAATCAAGTAGGCTTATAGCCTATCATCCTACAATTTTAAGCCAATTCACAGTGGTTAATCTTCAACCGCTACATAAGGTTGTGGTTCCAGCAAACGTTGGGCAATTTGTTCTCGTCGATACTTTGCAAGTTCGCTGTAAAGCCTCTTGCGAGAGAGATTCACACTTCCAACAGGCTCATGCTCTAGCAGTGTATGCCAAGGGGAAAACAACATCCCCTCATCCAAGCGTTTGCGTTCTTCAAAATCAAATTTCTGACTAAAAATGCGAACAGTTGCAACTTTAACAAACGGTGAATCTGCTTCTTGCCATTCTTTAACATGGTCTTCAATGGGCGTTTTTTCATCATCTACATAAAACTGAATAAAGAAGTCAAAAGATACTTCTTTACCTTCTTCAGTCAAATATTTGACTATTGCTTCCCGGAGGTAATTTTCTGATTCGGGAAGTTTTTCGGGTGATTGTTCAGGCTGTTGAGATTTGACAGATAATTTGACAATGCGATTCCCAAACTTAAATGGAGCCATACTCCAATATTGAATTAAGAGCGGATTTCCTACTTTCTGTCCGCCAATCTTTTGCAAGATTGCAAAGGCATAACCAAGTTCCTGGATGCGCTCTGGGCTAAGTTGTCCACTACCTGCTCTCGAAAGATCGGCGTAATCACGAACATCTTTGGTCAAGAAAATAGGATAATTGTTGAGTATAAAATCTTGAGTTTTTTCTTCATCATCCAGCACTTTTTGCCCGTCTACATTCATCACCTTGATGGCGATACCGCGAACATCCGGCTGGCTATCGGAGTGGAATTTACCACGCTTTTCAGGAGAACCACCACTAGAGAAACGAATCCACGCAGGATAGGTTTGGGGCTTTTTGAACAAACCTACTCTCAAGTCTTCAGGAAGATTGGGTTCAATAATAAACTCTCCTCCAAGGAGTCCATGACTTTTGCTATGAATTTGGCGGAGGTCTGGGCCTGTTTTTTGTTGAGCTTGGAGGCTAGTTGCTATTATCTCGTCGATTATTGCTTCCTGCTCAGTGGTAGATGACGTTGGATTAGTCATAAAACATTTGATAATATGTCCTCATTATCCTGAACCCTTAGTCTTTCCGAGTCAATCCGGTTTCCGTAGAAACAGCTTGTAGTGGTTTATCCCAGGATTCAATAGGTATTTGGGACAAATAGGCGAAATCAAAGACAATTCCGATAGTCGGTTTTGTCTGCCACTGCGGTAAACTGAGCAAGCGATCATAATATCCGCCACCATAGCCCAGGCGATATCCTTGATAGTCGCAAGCTACACTGGGGACGAGAATTAAATCTACTTCGGCAGCATCTAAGATTGGAGCGTCAGAGTGCGGTTCAATAATGCCATAAGCGCCACTTTGAATAGAATCTTTAGGTGTCCAAATATGCCAACACAAGGATTTATCAACGCAGCGAGGAAATCCCCAACGGTATTTGGTGTTTGCAAATAGTGGACTGAGGTCAGGTTCTTGGCGAAAGCTAAAATACGCAAGTATTGTTTTTGCTTGAGTAAATAAAATAGAGTTTTGTAAATGAAAGCATACGCGATCGCTTTTTTCTCTCCATTCTCCAACAGACATTGATTGGCGTGTTTTGAGTAGAGTGCGGCGTAGTTTTGCTTTATTTAGTTGATGATTAACTTTGTCCATGAAAATTTATAGCCTCAAACAAATAAGCTGGGCATCGCCCAGCTTATAACACCCTACATTCACTAATACATTGTTATGCGGCGTGTTGACGATACCACTCAATGGTATTCTTTAACCCTTCCTGAAAGCCCACCTGAGCAGTGAAATCAAAGGCTTGCTTTGCCCGTTCAGTATCCAAACAACGACGGGGTTGACCATTAGGCTTGTCAGTTTGCCAAACAATTTCACCCTTAAACTCCATCAATTCACAGATTAGAGTTATTAAATCAAGAATGGAGATTTCATAACCCGTTCCCAAGTTAACTGGTTCCGATTCGTTATAGAATTGAGTCCCCATAACAATCCCCCGCGCTGCATCTTCTGAATACAGAAACTCGCGGGTAGGACTGCCATCACCCCAAACTGGGAGTTGCTTTTCTCCTTGAATTTGGGCTTCGTGAACTTTGCGAATTAACGCTGGAATAACGTGGGAACTTCCGGGGTCAAAGTTATCTTCTGGGCCATATAAATTCACTGGCAGTAGGTAAATTCCATTAAAACCGTACTGCTGGCGGTAAGATTGCAATTGGACTAAAAGCGCTTTTTTCGCAATTCCGTAGGGGGCGTTGGTTTCTTCTGGGTAGCCATTCCAAAGATCGTCTTCTTTAAATGGCACTGGGGTAAATTTAGGATAGGCGCAGATAGTGCCAACACAAACAAATTTTTCTACTCCAGCTTGATAGGCAGCGTGAATTAGGTGCGTACCCATGATCAAGTTATCGTAGAACAACTCTGCGGGTTTTTCGCGGTTTAGACCGATGCCACCCACATGAGCTGCTAAGTGGATAATGATGTCTTGCTGGTCAACTGCCCGTTGGCTATTTTCCCAGACACGTAGATCACAATCGCGCGATCGCACTATTGTAATCTTCTCACGATCAGCCCCTGCTTTACACAGTTGATCTATCACCTGACGACCTAGAAACCCCGACCCACCAGTGACGAGAATTCGTTGATTTTTTAGTTCTAAGGCGGTCATATTTTTATCCTCTGTGGTGCAAATCAGAAGTGCAAAGCGCCGAGTTCTTGACGAACAGTGGCAATATCCAATGGAAATTGCGAACCTTTTCCATTGGGTGAAGTGTGACCCAATGCTTGTAAGTCTGCTTCTACCATTAAGGAAACTAATTCTTCAAAGGTTACTGATGTTTTCCAGCCCAAATTCTGGCGTGCTTTCGTAGCATCGCCAATCAACAAATCTACCTCAGATGGACGGAGGTAACGCTCATCAAACTCTACATAATCTTGCCAATTGAGATTTACGTAACTAAATGCTAGTTCCAAAAATTCTCGCACTGAATGGGTTTCACCAGTAGCAATTACATAATCGTCTGGCTTGTCTTGCTGTAACATCAACCACATTGCTTTCACGTAATCCTTCGCGTAGCCCCAATCTCGCTTAGAGTCTAGATTACCCATGTAAATCTTTTTCTGCTTACCAGCAACTATACCAGCAACTGCTCTAGTAATTTTGCGGGTTACAAAGGTTTCACCACGTCTTGGTGATTCGTGGTTAAAAAGTATACCGTTGCAAGCAAACAAATCGTAAGACTCACGATAATTTACAGTTTGCCAGTGGGCGTAAACTTTTGCACAGGCGTAAGGACTGCGGGGATAAAAGGGCGTTGTCTCACTTTGGGGTATTGCTTGTACTAAACCATACATTTCGGAAGAACCCGCCTGGTAAAATCGCACCTGAATTCCAGTCCGGTGTTGGTAGTCTCGAATTGCTTCCAACAGACGCAGCGTCCCCATTCCTACAGCATCCACTGTATATTCTGGTGAATCAAAGCTTACTCTTACATGGGATTGAGCGCCGAGGTTGTAAATTTCTACTGGTTTGACTTCTTCTAAAATACGTCGCAACGTCGTACCATCTGTCAAGTCACCATAGTGAAGAAACAACCGCACTCCCTGTTTGTGAGGGTCTTCGTAAATGTGATCGATGCGGTCTGTGTTGAAGGTAGAAGTCCGGCGAATGATGCCATGAACCTCATAACCTTGTTCCAGTAAAAACTCACTTAGATATGAACCATCTTGACCAGTGATACCAGTAATCAACGCTCGCTTCTGTTGCGTCATGCTCAATTATCCCTTATGTGTATTAAAAAGTTACAGCTAATCTGATACAACCTAGCAGTTAATCGCTAAATTGCCTAACGGGAAACCTACGAGTTCTTGTTGTTATGAGACTTTTTCCCGTAAATAAATATACTTAATAAAAATAATTTAACACTTAAGTTAAACCTTAGATAGACCAAGGTTTTTTAAGTATGTATATTTTTCTTTTACCAGATATATCAAGATTCTTTTTGTGTACGTTATTTTTTTGTCAAAATTTCATATATGTCTGGTTTTGTGAAGACTGAATAAAATAGGTATTTGAAATTAGAATTTTAGGGGCATTAACTGCCCCACAGAATCGCCCCTAAATATTGACTCAGTATGCCCCGTTATTTTTGGGTAGAATAACTACATCAACAGTTTTCAAGATGATCCATAAATCAAGCCAGAAATTTCTAAATTTGACATAATGCAGGTCTATTTGGACTCGCCGAGGATAGGGAATGTCATTACGCCCAGATACCTGCCACAAACCAGTAATTCCTGGACGGATTGTTAAAATCTCATCAATGTGACAACCGTATTTTGGTAGTTCTTCTGCTACTAAGGGCCGAGGGCCGACTACACTCATGTCCCCTTTTAAAACATTCCAGAACTGGGGAAATTCGTCTAAGCTAGTAATTCGCAAAAATTGACCAATTTTGGTAATCCGGGGGTCTTGTTTCAGCTTAAAACTGCTTTCAAATTCTTGTCGCAACTCGGGCGATGTTTCCATCATCTGCATGAGTATTTCGTCCGCATTGCTTACCATTGTTCGGAATTTAATACAATTAAACGCTTTGTAATTTTTTCCTACCCGTTCCTGGATATAAAATATTGGGCCTTCTGAGCTGAAGGCAATCAGCAAGGCCAAAATTAAGTAGACGGGGAAGAACAAAATCAATACCGACAGCGAAAACACTATATCGAACAGTCGTTTGGCAAACTCTCCGTTTAAACCCTGAAAAGATAAACCTTTGGGTTTAACTTTTGGCGTCTTCGTTTTTTGACCGCGTTTTAAGAAAGTACGCGTAGACGCTCTAGTGTCTTGCCGTACGCCTCGCTTGCCGGAGAGGAGTGAGCTCTGGGCAGTCATCATACTCCTTAATAATCCACACCACACATAGTCCCAATATTAAAGCCAAAATGATGTGCTTCTGGAGGGAAATTGCCAAAAGCCTAAAAAAATAAGACATTAACCAAGACCATCATTCCGAAAACGGTCTTTTTCGTTGCACTTGTTTACAAAATTTAGATAACGATCTGCAAAGATTTGCGGTGAGAACTGCGCGGCGTGCGATCGCATATACTCGGAACTGAACGAACCCTCATACACTTCAAACTTTTCTACTGCCTCCACTAAAGCCGCCTCTGTTTGCGTCTTGAAGAATATACCTGTCCCTGTATCTACACAAGAGCGGATATCTCGCACTGTTTCGAGAGCCCCTCCTGCACCGTAGGCAATTACTGGTGTACCACAGGCTTGTGCTTCCACTAGGGCAATCCCAAAATCTTCACAAGCTGCATACACAAAGGCCTTAGCCCTAGACATATATTTTTTTACCACATTATCGGGTTGCCATCCCAGTATTTGGATATTAGAGTTTGCCATCTCGCGAATCTTATTCATTTCATCTCCTGTACCAATGACTACTAATGGTCGTTTTAGTTGATTAAAAGCCTTGACAATCAACGATATTTGCTTGTAACTCACTAAGCGGGAAACTGTCAGGTAGAAGTCGTCTTTCTCAGACAGAAATGGAAATTCCGCGATATTCACTGGTGGATAAATGACTGTTGCTTCTCGCCGATAGCAACGCCAAATCCGCCGAGCCGTATGTTGCGAGTTAGCAATGAAGTAATCAACGCGATTGGCACTCAATACATCCCACTGGCGCAAACGATGTAATAAATATCGCGTCACCCACCCAGGTAAGCCACTACCCAGTTTGCTGTAGCGAAGATAATCAAAGGTCAAGTCCCAGGCATAGCGCATAGGGCTGTGACAGTAGCAAATATGCATCTGTTCGGGAGTGGTAAGGATTCCTTTGGCAACAGCGTGAGATGAAGACAGAATTACGTCATAATGCCGCAAATCAAGTTGTTCAATTGCCAAAGGCCACAAAGGCAAGTATTTTTGTATACCGTTGCGAGCAGATGGAAAGTTCTGGAGAAACGTCTTGCCAATTTGACGTTTATATAAATAACTTTCTCTATTGCTGGATTCAAAATCGATCAGAGCATACAAATCAGCATCAATGTGATTCAAAATTTCTCGGACAACGAGTTCGGAACCACCGGTGGCTTTAGGTGTCAGCCACTCATGAACCAGAGCATATTTCAAGGGCACAGCTAACTTGAATAAATGGAAGATACAAAGGCTAACTTGATGACGTTAACTGAAAAGTTTCCCCTTGTGATTAATTAATGGGAAGCGCCCCAGATTAGCACATAAGACGCAATTTTTCCGTTAGAGGTTCCAGATGGATGATAACCTCAGATTGGGTATGGGGCATTGGGCATTGGGCATTGGGCATTGGGCATTATTATTCCTCTGCTCCTTCATCTCTCCCACTTGCTTCCTCACTCCCTACTCCTGTAACGACAACTGATATGCAAAAGGTGAATTTATGCGAATTCTAATTATGGGTGGTACTCGGTTCATTGGTGTCTATTTGACTCAATTACTAGTGGAACAAGGACATGAGGTGGTGCTTTTCAATCGGGGAAATCGGCCAGCACCTTCTTTACAGGGAGTAGGACAAATTATAGGCGATCGCACTGACCCTACCCAATTAAAAGCAAAGTTATCACAAGAAAGCTTTGATGTCATTTTTGACAATAATGGGCGAGAACTTACTGATACTCAACCACTTGCAGAGATTTTTCAAGGTCGAGTGCAACATTTTGTGTATATGAGTTCTGCCGGAGTGTATCTCAAATCCGATCAACTACCCCATGTCGAAGGAGATTTAGTAGATCCCAAAAGTCGCCATAAGGGTAAGCATGAAACAGAAGCTTATTTAACTCAATTGGGATTGCCCTTTACTTCCATTCGTCCTACTTATATTTACGGGCCTCGTAATTATAATGAGTTGGAAGGGTGGTTTTTTGACAGAATTGTGCGCGATCGCCCGATTCCCATCCCCGGAAATGGTTTGCATATCACCCAGCTAGGTCATGTAAAAGACTTGGCACAAGCAATGACTCAGGTTTTAGGCAATAAACAAGCCGTAGGACAGATTTATAATATCTCAGGCGATCGCTTTGTCACTTTTGATGGTTTAGCCCGTGCTAGTGCTGTGGCGGCTGGCAAATCACCCGATGCTGTAAAAATCGTCCATTACGACCCGAAAAAGTTTGATTTCGGCAAGCGCAAAGCTTTTCCGATGCGGGTGCAGCATTTCTTTGCTTCGGTGAATAAAGCGCAAACAGAATTAAACTGGCATCCTGAATATGATTTGATTTCAGGGTTACAAGACTCTTTGAAAAATGATTATTTGGCTAATGCAAAAGAAGCAGACTTTTCTTTAGATGACGAGATTTTACAAGCTATTTAGAAACAAAATTCCCGCTTTTTTATCGAAGTCGGGAATCTCAAACTTAGCCAAAAGGAAGAATTTTTCTTTTACCTGGGGAAGACGCAATTCATCGCGTCTTCAGTTTTTACTTGAATTTGAATAAAGTTTTTCCTGTTGCCTATTGGTGAGGGAGACATTTTTTAACGCATTGTTTCAATGCCATTGAAATTAGGTTTTGTAAATGGTGTTATTGATTGATAAAATGAACAAGTTGCAATATACACTCCACAATGTTCTAGAAGCCCGCGCCCGTTTGGGTGAAGGCCCCATCTGGGATTCTACTGGGAAACTACTATACTGGGTTGATATCTACAATCATCGAGTGCATCAATTCAATCCTACTACGGGGGAAAACGGCTTTTTTGATGTGGGAGACGTGGTAGGTGCGATCGCAACAGCAGATGCAGATAGATTGATTATGTTGCTGCGTCATCACTTGGCATTCCTCAACACTCAGACAGGTGTAGTTACCCCCATTTTGGAAATTGAAGCAAATCTACCAGATAACCGTCTCAATGATGGTAAATGTGACCCTCAAGGACGTTTCTGGTTTGGTTCAATGTGTTCTATAGAAAAACCTCAAGCTAGCCTTTATCGCTATGACACTGATGGTTCATTGCATTTAATGGAAACGGGATTGACTATTTCTAATGGTTTGGGATGGAGTCCCGATCAAAAGACATTTTACTTAACAGATTCTCCTCAGCAAAAAATATATGCTTACGATTTTGATTCAGTAACCGGAACCATTACTAATCGTCGGATTTTTGTTGATTTAACTCATGAATCTTTCTATCCAGATGGGTTGACAATAGACCGTGAAGGACATATCTGGTCAGCTATGTGGGATGGATGGTGTGTGATTCGTTTCAATCCCAAGGGTGAAGAGATATTGAGGATAAAGCTACCTGTGCAATTGCCAACTAGCTGTACTTTTGGCGGAGATAATTTGCAAACCCTTTACATTACCACTGCTTCAGTTGGACTAAGCCAAGCAGAGATCGAAAAAAGTTTCTACTCTGGTGATTTGTTTGCTCTCCAAACTGATGTTACTGGATTACCTACTTATGATTTTTATAAAAAATAGCAAATATACTCGGTGATTAGAAATCGCCAGAGCATTTTGAGGTATTCTCTATTTATGCTTTCCACAGCGCCACTTGCTGCTTGAGTTCTCTCATATCTAAATAATCGCTAGCAAAAGCTTTTCGTAAAAGTGGATGAGGAATAAATTGATCGTATTTTTGAATTTCCGGTGCTTCTGAAGTACTGAGTAAATATTCTGAGCTAATTCTTTGCTCACACAATGAAGCAATTTCGGGATAAAGATATTTAAATTTATCTTTACCTAATTTTATTGTGAAATAATAAGGATTTAATCCGCCGATACTTGTAATTTCCAATGATTCTCGACAGTAGGAATTGAGTAATTTTTCTAAGGTGCGATAAGCAACTGTACCCATCCAGGGAAAAATGCAGCATTTACCTTTTTCTAATTGCACGATATTTTGTTTATCTAATCCAACCTGCTGCACTAATTGGCGAACTTGACATAAACGTTGTAAAGCATTTTTTTGCAAATAGCTATACTCGATATTTTCAAATAGAACCTGTTGCATTCGTTGCAAAACTTTGTTATGAATAGTGCCACTACTACCACGCCAATAAATACTAGCTTTACCCTCAGCTTGTTTAACAAAAATAGCTTTCTTTTTAAAGTCAACTTCTACAACTTCCCAACTTCTGCCAGCTAAAGCAAATTGATTTCCAACCGCAGGCGGTGTGACGATACTACCAATTTGTGTTGCACCTTGCTTAACAATATATTCTTGCTGTTCAGTAAAGACAGCATAAAACTGAAATTTTCTTACAATCTTTTCTCCTATTAAACCCAGGATTAATTTACCTTGTTCAGTATGCTGAATATGACCAATATCAATTAAATAGCGAATCAATAATTGGAAATCTTCTTTGGAAATAGCAGCAAAGGGTGGCAGACTAAAAATTTGTTTAGCTAAAGCACTAGGTGAAAGTTCTCCTGTTGCTGTTAAAATACTCATTGTCTGATGATAAAGCAAACTCAAAGGATATTTAATCGGTCTGATTGGTTCAATCCATTGTTCCTCTAAATAAAGTTGAATGATAGCGATAGACTGTAACAACTGCCAGGGTATTTGCTCTGGTAGAGAAGCTTCTAATAATGGTTTATCTTCAGCACAGATAAAGCGCATATCGGCAGCTTCACCTCTCCTGCCACTACGTCCTAAACGCTGTAAAAAGCTAGCTACAGACAAGGGTGATTCTAACTGAATAACTCGATCTAAATGACCAATATCTATGCCTAATTCTAAAGTTAGAGTGGCGGCGGTAACTGCTGGACTGTTAGGTTCACGCATTGCATTCTCGGCGGCTTGCCGTAAGCTAGCAGATATACTCCCATGATGCACATGATATATGTCTGGTAGTCCTTGTTCTGTGGCAATTTGTCGCAAAGATGCGATTACAGATTCAGTCCGTGTGCGATTATTCGCAAATATCAGACATTTGCGAGATTTGCTGAGGTTGAAAATATATTGTTCATAAGCTGTTGCTTCTGATTCATCTACTTCATCAGTAATATAAAAATGTTCTACAGCTAGTTTAATTTGGCGTTTTATCCCATCAGTTTGCGGTGTAATCACTGGCTTATCTGTTCCTGAACTTAACCAATCTTCAGCTAGTGAGTAATCACCAAGAGTCGCCGACAAACCAATACGGCGCGGTTGTCTTTGCGTTAACTGTGCTAAACGTTGTAATTGGCAAATAATTTGACAGCCGCGTTCTGAACCCATAAAGGCGTGAATCTCATCAATGATGACAAACCTTAAATCACCGAATAAACGAAGGAGGTCATTATTTTTGTTGATTAACAAACTTTCTAGAGATTCTGGTGTAATTTGGAGAATACCTTGAGGGTTTTTTAAAAGTTTGTTTTTTCGACCTTGAGAAACATCGCCATGCCAGTGCCAAACTGGAATATCTGCTTCTTTGAGTAAGTCGTTGAGGCGCTCAAATTGATCGTTAATTAAAGCTTTGATTGGACTAATATATAATGCCCCTATAGTTGAAGCAGGATTGGCATGTAATAAAGTCAAAATTGGCAGAAAGGCCGCTTCTGTTTTACCCGCAGCAGTTGCAGCAGTAACTAGCAAATGAGCGTCGGTGTCAAATATAACTTGGCAAGCAGCAATTTGGACTGGTCGTAATTCAGTCCATTGATGATGATAAATATATTCTTGGATGAAGGGTGCAAGTCGGCTAAAAGCATCGCTCATATTTTTTATAAATAATTAGTGACAGATAATGAAGGGTAGCTAGTATGACACTTGAAAAATCAAATAACAGTAGTGGAATTGAAGTCGGTGGAATTTACTTTGAAACCTTAATGTCAGAACGGAAGTATAATCTTCCCATCTTTTGGGAAGAAACACCGATTAAATTTGGAGTAAGAATTACTAATAATTCATCAACTACTTATCGATTTGAGCTCCCTCATTTTGTACCAGAAATATTAAATCCACATGGAAAGCCTATGGAACCAAGTTTCCGTAGAAATGCAACCAGAACTGTAGAAGAATCAGATATTCCTTTAATTATATCTGGGGAAAGTTTGGAGCATTGGATGGATGCAAAATTCAAGTGGTATAACAAAAATTGTATTGAGCTTACAGGTTATGCATTGTACGGAGGAATTTTGAGTTTTTACAATTTTAAGCCAACTAAATATCAGATTCGGATGAAATATGTCAAAGATTCACCCACGCTAAAACTTCCTTTCTCTAGAGGCTCCACAAAATACGGTGGTTTTTGGACTGGTCAAATTGCCACAAATTTTGTCAATTTACGCCTGAGATAATTCTAAAAAACAATATTTTATCTCTGTTTGAAGGTCATTTATTCTGATTTAATTAGAGTATTTTCAGTTTTTATTCCTATTGACTCAAGGCAGATTAACATCCGTCAGCCAAACTGAATTAATAGAGGGAAGTATATAATAAGGCAAAAACTATGAATAAGTATAAGGAAATATTACGTGTCATCCTTGCTATATGCATCATTGTGGTTGGAGTAACACACTTCCTTGTTCCAGGAGAATATGTCAAAATTGTGCCGCCACAACTACCTTACCCTTTAGTATTAGTTTATATCAGTGGCTTTTATGAAATTTTGGGTGGTATCGGCTTATTAGTCCCGCCTGTAAGTCAAGCTGCTGCTTGGGGACTTCTTGCTCTTTTTATTGCTGTTTACCCTGCCAATATTAATATGGCGGTTAATCTGATCAAGGTTGAACATATACCAAATTCACCTTGGGTACACGTAGTCAGGCTTCCCTTACAAGCAGTTTTAATTGCTTGGGCTTGGTGGTACACGAAATCTTCTGATTGGGAAAAACAAGCTTCCATCATTCCCAAATCACTCATTCCCAAAGAATTAAAATTGAAATGAGTGGGTTTTTTATATTTGAATTATGCGTATTGCAACTTTATTTGGGATAACACTTTCGTTCGCAATTGGTATTGGGGGAGTAACGCTTCCGGTGACTGAAGCGGTGCAGCTTAGAGATGGTACAGTCTACTTTGTCCAACCGCCGAAACTTGTGAATGCAACGACTACTTATAAAGATGTGAATGTTTGGGGTGGAACTTACTATTTCACTATCAACCTGCCGGAAAATGCTGGAGAATCCCTTCAGAAGGTAACGATCGCACAAAGGGAGGGAACAGAGAACATCCGCTACAATCTTAATGATACCCGCGCCTTTGTCGGAACGAGCGAGCGCAAAGAATTTCGGCTAACACTAGGCCCAGTCACAGACGAACGCGACACACGAACCGTTACTGTGAATTTTGATCCGCCTGTCACTCCCGGACAAACAGTGACAATCGCCCTGCGTCCTGTGAGTAATCCCAGCTTTTCTGGTGTCTACTTACTAGGTGTAACAGCATTCCCGGTAGGTGAAAAATCCCACGGACAATTTCTCGGTTTTGGACGATTTCAGTTTTACAGCAATAGAAGTAACTGGTGGTTTCCATAAGCAGTATTACGTCAATGCTATGAACAACACAAGTTTCTATGGTATTGACAGTTTGCTGTAAGCCGTTATGCAGTTGTTATCGCAAATCAAATTTTTATCCCCAAATTATTTGCAAATTTAAAATAAATCCTGGTAAAACATCTTCTCCTGATAATTCTTGTGAAGATGCTAGTATTTCTACTGGTTTACCAAGACGATAGATTTCTACCTGACGCATTTTCGGATTAATTAAACAGCCTAATTTAGCTCCGTTGTCAATATATTCCTGCATTTTGGCTTGCGTTTCTCGCAAACTATGGTATTACTAGGATGGCAATTATTCGAGCGATCGCCGATGGAGAAAGAGACCCAAAGAGAAACGTAAAGGTGGACAACCAAAAGGGAGTAAGAACAAGAATAAAGCCGAGGTAATTTTCACATCTGAATTACTTCAAATTTATAAATTGATTCATTCATTATTCCAGCTATTAGAGGTTGTTTGAAAAGTGTTGCGCTGTGACTTTAGGCACTTTTAGATCCCCCTAACCCACCTTAAAAAAGGGGATAACCGGGTCAAAGTCCCTTTTTAAGGGGGATTTAGGGGGATCTAAAACTTGTTGCTACCAACAGCAGGACTTTTCAAACATCCTCTTAGACGGGTTTATTTTTCTTTATTACTTAGTACTAAATGGTATTTTTGGAAATTATAATGCCTTGCAGATGGCTCGGTAAGTTAACTTCCATATAATTTCCAAGCTTCGCTACGATTCAGTATTATATATAACTTATAAAAATCCTGACTCCAATAAACGCTTTCGTCGTCAGTCTGGTGAGAAGATTGACTATGGTAATATACCTGATGAATATTTATGTAAAAGTACCATTGAGCAGGATAGTAAAACAGATATTTATGAAGCTACTTTACTCTACAAGGAATTTGCTCAAGCACTCAATTATTCATCCCGTTTCTACGGGCGTTGAACCCTTGTCAATTGGCAGAGTATTGGAGAATAGGAAGATTTATTTTATTGAAAGTCATATCTAATAAGGATCTCGGTGAATTACAATCTCATTCTGGCTCGTCAATATTTAGATACGTTTGCCTAGATGCCTAGCCTAGATTAATGGAAGAGTGATAGTAATCACATTTTGAAGTAATCATATTTCGAAAATTTTCTAACCCGAATAAATACTGAGGTTGTTAGTTAGATTTCTAATCTATTATCTCTAGCATATTTCAAGAGTCATTAGTAGATGTAGTAACTAGCAGCCTGTTAACTGCGGCTAGTTTATTTATCTTTTGATTCAGCAATGCTGTTTAATTTCGGAGGATAAATGATGTGAACTATAAATTAAGCAGATTCTTTCTGCACACTGCTATTACGTTACTGTTACTACTGAGTTTATCCGGCATTAATCATGTATTAAATATTCCGGTTTTGGAGCCACTGAAGGTTGTGGCGGCTACCAGCACATTGACTATTCCGTCGAGCGCGCTGGCACCTTGGCCTGTATTTAAGCGTGTAGATGCTCTCAACTCATCGTTTCGTTCTGGACTAAATACAGCCTGGGGAGACTATTGGGAGCGTAGCGAAAATCCTTTTGATATTGGGTATACAGAGCAAACCCAGGAACTAACCAACACTGGCAATGGTAACTATGCAATATACAACAACCTTGACTTAGGTAGTGGTGTAGAAGCGTTGATGCTACGTATCGCTTTACCTTCTGGGACAAACAGCGTTGAAGTGCGCTTAGGTTCAGTTAGCGGCTCTGTAGTGGGAAGCTGTACCATCAACAGCACTGGTTCTCTGTCAAACTATCGTACAGTTCCGTGTCTTTTGAATAAGAGCCTTGCAAAAGGAAAACAAAACCTGGTCATTAGGTTTCCAGGCTCTAACCGTTCTATGCGCTTTAATTGGTTTGCCTTCTGGGCGAAGGATACAGTGCAAAAAATTGACGAGATACAAAAAATCCAATCCAACAATATTAACCAAGGTTCGCCTGTTATTCCTATTTCTGGCAGACCAATACGAACACAAAACCAACTACCAACCAGTTCCCAGATTCTAGCCAAATCCTATGGGCTGTGGTCTCCTGGCAAAACATGGGAATGCCCCAAGTGGATGCATGATACTTATTTTACCAATGGCGAGGATGGCAAAGTCTACCCCACATGGCATCCGCCTGTAGATTTCAACCCTGAAACAAATACGTATTGTACATACGGTCACGAGCATGGCGACGATCCGCTCAGTTCAGAAGCATTTAATATTGCAGGGATGCCAGCTTTTGGCTATGTAAATGAGCAACTAGCAACTAATAATCCATCTAATCCATCTGTTCATAGAAATGAAGATCACTTTGGGCATAAGGTTCTTGTTGCCAACAATTGGCAGATGTTCGATGCCAGCAACAGCAGTTTAATTAAATCCTGTGACGTGAGCTTAAAACTGCACATGGGTACACATTCGCCGGATGCGCTAGTAAATACAGCCCATGAAATGTTTGCGTCTGGTAAATGTGATGGGCTTGAACCCTTCAATTTAAAGCATTTTGCTTTGTTTGGTGCTGCCGGAGAATTTAAAGAACCTGAAACTTCTTTGTGTAACTTATCAACGGTAAATCCTGGCATTCCTCCCTCCCCTACGAATCAACCCTATGGTGATGCCCATCGCGCCATTCCTACTGCTGGTTGTTACCAGCGTGGGACAGTTGATCAAAAAACGGCAGATGTAAATACAAGAAATAGTGAATATTGGCTTACTGGCTTTGCTGAAAAAAGCTTTTACTTTAAGGTCACAAATCCTTCCCGTTTTTATGATCCGTCTACCACAACGAAGATCAATAGGACTGTGAATAGCTGCTACGACCCAGCGCATCCTCTTTCTACAACTCTACTTTGCGAAGAAACATTAGCTGCTGGTAGTAAAGTCGAGTGGGACGACCCTCGATCGCCCTTTAGAGGAACAACTCAAATAGAAACTCACTTTTCTGGTCTTGCATTTAGCAATTCTGCAAATTCAGTAATCTATACAGATGCTTATGGGAGAAACGCAAGCATATCACCCGCTCCCGCTCAAGGGATTACGTTCAAGCAAATTGTTCCTGTCAAAGGATTTAAGTATGATGTAAATGGTCAAGCTAGCCTTTTCCCACCCAGAGACTATTCTGCATTGGGACAAAATGGGGTAAGAGCGCCTAATTAAAAGAAACCGAGCAATTCTAAATCCGTAAAGCAGGGCGATCGTCCCAGCATTCCATAGAAAACTCAAAGCTTCAGTTTCTCCATCCGCCGATGTCACGCCTTCGACCGAGCAGCAATAGCCCCATTCGACCATTTGTCAGGGTGTGGTACAGGCAGTCCAAAATACTATCTTTCCAGGACTTACGCAAATAATAAATAGCCAATATGGGCAATTCATAAATTGCCCCTACAGCATCTAGCTTTGTGTAAGTCCAAATATATGTTCAATGCGATCGCTTACTATAGCGTTCGTTTTCCTACTTGGCACTCACCACTTTATGACCAATATCTCTCCGGTAATATATGCCCTCAAACTGAATATATTGGATCCCAGAGTATGCTTGGGCGATCGCTTGCTCAAAATTTTCTCCGATTCCAGTCACATTTAATACCCGACCCCCATCTGTCACAACTTCTTGTTGCTGGTTTAATTTTGTACCTGCATGAAATACAGTTGCTCCTGTTACCTCTGCGTTGCCAATACCAGTAATAACCTGCCCTTTCTCATATTCTCCGGGATAACCACCTGAAGCGGCAACGACAGTGGCAGATGCTCCTTTTTTCCAAGCAATGGGCGGTAATTCACTTAACCTCTGTTGTACACAGGCTAGAAGTAACTCTTCTAGGGGTGTTTCTAATAATGGCAAAATCACTTGGGTTTCTGGATCGCCAAAGCGACAGTTAAATTCCAAAACCTTCAAGTCGCCATCGGGTGCAATCATTAAGCCAGCATACAGCACACCCCGGTAATCAATGCCTTTAGCTCGTAAGGTTGCGATCGCTCTTTCTAAGACTTCTGTTTGAATCCGTGCCATCAACTCTGGTGTCGCAATGGGTGCTGGGCTATATGCTCCCATACCACCAGTATTCTCGCCTGTATCGCCCTCACCAATTCGCTTATGGTCTTGAGCGGGCAGCAAGGGACGAATCGTTAACCCATCGGTTAATGCTAAAACTGATACCTCTTGCCCAATTAAACATTCTTCAATGACGACAAATTCACCAGCACTACCAAATTGTCCCTGAAAAATTGCATCAACAGCACTTTCTGCCTGTGCAATTGTTTCAGCTACTATCACACCCTTACCAGCTGCCAAGCCATCAGCTTTAACGACAATTGGCGCTCCCTGAGACTTGACATAAGATTTTGCTGCTCCTGCCTCCGTAAATACCGCAGCCCGTGCCGTCGGAATCCCTGCTTCTTGCATCAGGGCTTTTGCCCAAGCTTTACTCGCTTCAATTTGCGCTCCCGCTCTGACTGGACCAAATACCATCAATCCTTTATCTTGAAGGTAATCTGTGATTCCCTTAGATAGAGGTACTTCTGGCCCTACTACTACTAGAGTTATGCCATGTTCTAGAGCATATCGGCTAATGCCTTCAAAATCATCTACTACTAGGGGCAAGTTCTGGCAACGTTCCATACTTGCTGTTCCCCCATTCCCTGGTACACAGACAACTTGCTCAACTTGCTTAGATTGCAACAGTTTCCATGCCAGAGCGTGTTCGCGCCCTCCATTACCTACAACTAAAACTTTCACTGATTTCCTCGTGCGTCCCTTGCGAAACGAGAATACCCTATTCGGCTCTCGCGGATCAATTTTTTCACCAATTATCGCACTTGTGCAAGCCCCCTCGTGGCCATAAGAGTCAGGGAAAGGGGAGAAATAATTATCTACGTTTCAGGATTCGTGACTATACATCCATTGCCGTGAAGAGATAGGGCATTCTGGCGATCGCTTTATTTTTGAGGTTTTTTGTAAAGCGATAGCTTTCCTGCGGAACGCTAAGGCACTCACTCTTCTATAACAGGCGATCGCATTTGCTATTTTGGCGATCGCATTTGCTATTTTGGCGATCGCATTTGCTATTTTGGCGATCGCATTTGCTATTTTGGCGATCGCATTTGCTATTTTGGCGACAGCATTTGTTATTTCGGCGATCGCATTTGCTATTTCGGCGATCGCATTTGCTATTTCAGCGACTACATTTGCTATTTCAGCGACTACATTTGCTATTTCAGCGACTACATTTGCTATTTCGGAGGACGCTGTTACATAAATGATTGCGTTTATCCCAAAACAACAGGCAAATACAGGTGGATGGATTAGTAAAAATACAGAGAAAGTCTCAATATTAACTCTTAATTAAATCCACAAAACTACTCATCTCACGTAGAAAGGCATTCCGCTATGTTGAAATAGAACTATTCAAGAAATATCTCCTATGTCTTTAAAAACTCGCGGTTCTGCTGCTGTGGACAAAGCTCAACGCCGTCTTGCACTGCTTAAATCCATTAATGAGAACTTGGATTTAGGGCATGGATTAACAATTGAAGCTTATATAGGAATCATATTTGATTTTTGAAAAAGACTACGAGATAATACTGAGGTAAATATCGGTCTAAGAGTGAACCATG
>NZ_JAAGOG010000514.1:0-318 GCF_010747425.1 Nostoc sp. UIC 10630 | reverse complement strand
CTTGGCATTGTACTCAGAAACCAGAAGAAATTAAATGAAGCAGTTGCCAACTTGCAAAAAGCGATTCAACTCAAGCCTAACTCTGCTGATGTTTACTACAATCTCGGCATTGTGTTCATAGACCAGAAGAAATTAGATCAAGCAGTTGCTAACTTACAAAAAGCGATTCAACTCAAGCCCAACTACGCTGATGCTTTCAACAATCTCGGCGTTGTGTTCATAGACCAGAAGAAATTAGATCAAGCAGTTGCCAACTTGCAAAAAGCGATTCAACTCAAGCCCAACTATACTTATGCTTACAATAATATTGGCATTGCA
>NZ_JAAGOG010000350.1:0-4602 GCF_010747425.1 Nostoc sp. UIC 10630 | reverse complement strand
CGATTGAATATGCTTTCATGAAAAGATAATATTTTTATTCTTACCAACTGTACCTCATATCAGCAGGAAGTGCTGTATTACCTAGTTTCGTATTACAAGAATTATTAAAGCGCCAAGAGCAGGTAGTAAACGTTAACCCCGATACCTTAATCCTTGTTAACTGCAACATTGCAGAGACAGAGGTCGATGATTTAGCATTTAATTTGACTGTCGAAGCATATTTTGTAATTGGAGATGCAAATGGTCAAAATCATTTTCGGGCTAATAGGATCGTTCTTTGGTCAAATATATGGGGTGATGAAGAAAGACTTTTTGATTTAGAAGATCAACTAGACGACCAATTCTGGACTAATTATCAAATCCAGTTGCTCTTTGATGAAAAAGAGCAGCAAACAATTGAACTGTCAGTGTCACAAACAGATGATTATGCAGCAACGTTAGAATTTTACCCATCGCTGAAAAGGTTTTCACCATCTATAGTTCCCTTTACGGATGATGACTTTTAAAATCCGCGATTAACCCAAAATTTGCACAGCATTTATGGCGCTATCGTCCTGATGGTGGTGAAGGCAGGTTTTCTATTTCTGCTTGAACATTCCCTGCTTTAACAATGTAATGGAGAATTGAGTTTATTCCTCCTGGTCTTCATCTTCGTACTCCTTTTCATCCTCGTCATATTCATAATCTGCATAGTCTTGACCGTGTTTTTCGTACCACAAGCGTTCTTCCTCTTGAGCCGCCTCTCGCTGTATCCTTTTCCGTTCTGCCATCTCTGCTTCTAGGCGTTCTTGCGCTAATTTCTCCTTCTCAATTCTTTCTTTCAGAAGCCTTTCCCGCTCTTGGGTTTCTTGCTCTACTCTCTCCCTCTCAAGTCTGATTAATCGCTGCTCAACTCGTCCACAGTAAAAATCCAAAGCCTTACCCGTCGCGGCTCCGGTAACTGCACCACCGACTAAAAAGATCAGTCCAGTTTTCCAGCCTTGAATAGGGCCACCACTCCACTCCAAACTTTTTTGATTCAGCCACACCAGCACAGAGAAGACAAAAATTCCAACTACTGTGTTGATAAGAGCAAAAATTCTGGGTGTGATCTCAGTCTGTCGCAGTACCAGCAACTGTCCCAGGCAAAGTATTGCACCAAAAATCACCAAGGCGATTGCCTCCGGCACGCGAGTACACGATCGCACTCATGACAATATGATCTGGGAACTTGAACGGATCTAGCGTCATGTTAATGATCAATGGCACAAATATCAGCAGACAGAGCAAAAAGCCAATTAATAAGCCAGCAACACTTATCAGGCTCCAGTAGCGACCGAGATAACCGAGGCGGAATTCCAATATCCACTCTTGTACGGGGAGCATCGTGATGTAAAACGCGATTCCTGCACTGACTTAAATCTTGCATTGGCAGTTGTTTTACCTTTATATTTAGCGTATTTGGCATAGCCGTGCCAAAGCGGACAAGGAAAGATACTAACTTAAGACGAATTGAACCGATTATTACTGAAAGGTTTCTCAGTACACGCGATCACACTTTGCACTGACCAAGCTAAATGTTCTTGCCTCAATGAATCTCGGATGAGCCAAAAAACTTGATTCTCCCAGTCTAAACCATGACTGAAAATTAGCTGTATCCCTGAATGTATAATAACCTTAGCGCATCCGTGTCGATTGATTATCATTACCAGACTGTAGAGACTGCGATTCACAGCCTACAACGATTTGACCTCTGATAATCGAAATTGTTAGCCCTTGCTACAGCATTAACAACTACCACTAAAATCCTGAAAATCGAAGTTCTATAGATAGACTGAAAAATTTTTTAACTGTCTTAACTGTCCTTGCACGGTTATCAACTTGATGATTTACTATATATAGTCAATTATCATAAAAAAGGTAAATCAAATGATTGGTGGAACTATTCAAACAGCAGCAAACTTTTCTTCAATAGAAGCAAGACTAGACCAATTGGAAGAACTGACTAAAAATCAGGAGGAGAGGATAAAAACATTAGAAGAAAAAATAAACAACCAGGAAGAATTAAAGCCTAGTACAAACACAAATGTAAAGGCAAAAGAACCTACGCTATGGGTTTCAATCCAAATAAAAAATACATTCAATAGTGATAATATCTACATTAAAAACGCTCGTCTAGAATTTGGAAAATTTGTCCAAAATGAAGATAAATATATGGAAATAGGAGCTTCTGACCTTTTGTCCACAATTCCAGCAGGGCAGACTGGTACAATATCTTCAGCTTCTAGGACAAACAGTGCCTCTGGAACAGAAGGTACTATTGATTTATTTGATGCTGATGTTAAAATTGCACAACTTTATTGGAATTGTCCTTTCGGAAGCCAAGAAAACACTTTTAAAGTGATTGATCTTAATTCTAAAGATGGGTATATAGTCAACGTGGGCGATGTAAATCGAAGTAGTGCTTTAGGCATAATCAATGTTGAGGTAGGTTTTCGACATTAAAATAGCTTTATGTAAGAGGATATTTGAAAAGTTTTCTTCTGTGTGATCGCAGAAAGAAATGAAGAAAGAATTTAATTTGTAGCCGCTCGACAAAAGTGGCTACTTTTTCAATTTAGCTATCCTACTTTCGACTCCAAACAAATCTTTGTAAACTTCATGATCTCGAAAAAGCTCCATAATCAAACTTCGAGTAAAAGCACAGTAAATCATATTCCCTCGCGCCTCATACAAACCAAAAGCTTTAAATAAATCTTTTTTAGCGCCCTCAATATCGCCCAGACGAAATCTGACTGTCCCTCGCCCACAGTATGCTTCTGCACAATCAGCATCTAGAGATAATACTTTTTCTAGATCAAAGAGGGATTTTTCTAATTCCCCAGATAAAAAACAAATATTCGCCCTATTTATATAAGCTGATAAATAGTTTGGGTCAAGTAAAATTACTTGATTGTAATCTAAGATAGCTGCTGGGTTGTCACCAGTTAAATTTTTATACGTATCAGCCCGATTTAGATAAGCCTGGACTAATTTGGGATTCAGAGCGATGGCTTTAGTGTAATCTTCAATCACCTGGGGAAATTCTGACTTATGACAGATTTTTGACCGAGCTAATCCTCGATTATTATAAGCTTCAGCAAAATTCGGATTCATTGCTAATGCGTTATCAAAAAGCTGAATCGCATTTTCATATTTTTCGATTTGAAACTGAATCATCCCTATAGTATTGTGAACTTCGGCAAAATTAGGATAGAAATAAAGTGCATTTCTGAAGCACTCCATCACTCCAGATAAGTTTCCTGATAAGAGAATGCTCCATTCCTTTGTCATACCACAATTGCCCTTGTTCTACATCAATGTCTTCCATTAATTCCACCAAATATTCTCTGTTTTAATTTAGAATTCCTTAAATATTCATCGACTCGGATATTTAGCTGAGTCAGTTAACTTATCGTAAATCAAAGGGTTTAAGACCCCTACCTCTACAGGTAGCCCCAATTTCAGTTGGGGTTTAAATCCCCCGTCTGAAATATATTTAATTTTGAATGCGTGAATTTTGAATTGTTAACCATGTATTTCTAATTCTTTACTTTTATTTTTCTCTAATATTTTATCTATCTGACTATTCGCGTCCTCAAAAGTTTGCAATATCTGGGGTGTAACTTTATTAGTCCACACCTTGCCAGATTGTAAATTTAAAATTACCTCCCCATTTTTCTGCAAAATAGTTAAATCTCTCTGCTGGGTATTGAAAGCCAAATCATAAATCTTTCCTTCAACTTGAGTGCCATTTTCATCAGACTTACCCCAGACCATGCCAATTCTTTGAGCAATTTGAGTCAGCCGACTGACGGCTTCAAGCTCAGATGTATCTTTATTCATTACTGTCAACGCTTCGGCTGATAATTGCTCACCAGCTTTAAACCCATTTGCAACTTCTACAATGCGTTTTTTGTAATTTTCCGACTTCCCCAACTTATCTGCGGCATTGTACCAATTTCTCAAATCATCAATAGTAACTGATTGAGGTTGGACTTCTTGGTTGGCTACGGCTCTGTTTTGTGGTTCAGGAAACGGGACTATTTTCCCGTCCACATAATCCCCCAATGGCTCTAGATGTAGTCCCCACACCTGCTGTTTTTCGGTGAATAATTCTGGTAATGCTTTGGGTGAGTGCTTTTCCATGTCAGCCCATTGCTGTTGATAAACGGGGTCAGCAATCATATCAGGTGTGATTTGATACTGCTTACCCACTCGAAAGGCGACTTGCTTATCAATGCCTGTCGCCAGAGCAATATCCCCCTCCTTAAATCCATACTGTTTGTAAGGCTCTTTAGCTCTAGTGGTATGAGTTCGACCATATCCTCTCATCGCATCAATGCAAGTATCTACGGGTAAAAGATTGGTATCACCATGCATCATTAATGGGTAGTTCATCGGAATCGGTTTGCCTTTGATGACAGGAGGGACGACATTTTGAACCTCTTGGTTTGGGTGGAATTGAGCGCTTTGTTGAGGCGGGGACAATGCTGTTTGTTCTGGTGGTTTCAAAAACTGCGGTCGTGTGGCAAGGGAGCTAACAAATTGCTGATACTCAAGAGTAGATTCAATCACAGCCCC
>NZ_JAAGOG010000033.1:0-53760 GCF_010747425.1 Nostoc sp. UIC 10630 | reverse complement strand
CCTCTGCCCCTCTGCCCCCTTGCTCCCCTGCTTTTCTAAGATACTGGCGTAATAGACCGTTAACAAAACCCGTAAGTCCAGAAAAACCGTTTTCTTTAGCGAGTTGGACAGTGGTATTAACAGCAGCAGAGGCGGGAATACGCTCTTGATAGCGCAGCTGGTAGAAACCCAAGTGTAAGATGGTGCGGAGGTCTTGTGGTTGTTGGTGAGATTTCTTTTTGGCGAATTGATCTATGAGAGTATCAAGAGTGCGCTGCCTTCTGACGCTCCCATAAACCAATTCTGTGACCAAGCGGCGATCGTGATCGGGCAAATTAACTTTTTGCAGTACTCTATCTAGGGCAACATCAGCATAAGCCCCCTTATGAACATCTCGCAGGGCGATAAAAGCTAGTTGACGGGGGTTTGTCATGGAAACATGAATCAGGAGTCAGGAGGCTTTTGTATTCTAACTCCCAACTCCTGTACAGACGCTATTAATCGCGTCTCTCCTAACTTCCCTATCTAGGCATATACGGGTCTACACTAGCGATTTCAAACTCACATGCTCTAGAAACCTGTTCTGCTGGTAATTTACCAAAGCTGATTAGTGGCAAATAAGTGGGGTTTGCCATCAGTTCTTTTGCCAATAAGAATCCAGTAATTGTCCAAGTTTGATATTTCCTAGCTTGTTTCCCAATCAGTCGCCCTTTCTTACCGTCGTAATATTCTGGCCATTGATCTGTACTGAGCCGTCCTTGGGCAGTTTGAATAGCCTTTTGTGCAAGACTTATTTTGTTAGTTTTCACAGCCGCAGCTGCCAACATCCACATTAAAACTGGCCAACTACCAGCATTATGATACGACCAAGGGATATTTTTGGGGTCACATCCAGTTACAATTCTGTATTCTTCATGTTCTAAAGCTGGGAAACAAATTTTCATCGGCATATCTCCCACCAAATCATCCCATCGTTCCTCAATGAGAGTCATAATTGCTTGTGATTGTTCTTCGGTGGCTAAGTCTGAAATAATCGCCATTAAGTTTCCGAGTGAAAAGAAGCGAGTATCTAGCTGCGACGGCCCGACATTACCCGCTAGATAGCCACCTTTTTTTGGCAACCACTTATCTAATTCATAATAGGGAACAGAATCTACATATATGTTGAACAAATTTACAGCACCTTTACCATATTCTTCACTTTTGAAGCGATAAATTTCATTCAGGCGATTAATATCTATCCAATAATGCTGGCGAATATGAGCGCATAAAAGAGGCAACCTGTTATCAATGGCTGCAACAATATCGGAATTCCCTTGACAAATTAGCAGTTCACGAGATGCACGCAATGCCGTGTAAAAAAGAACTTGCAATTCTAAAGGATGCCCATAAATGCCCATACGACGGTCAATCATACAAGCACCATCTGGAACCAATAGCGTTGGGTACATATCAAAGCGATTCGCCAAGCAGATTTCCATAATTAACCTGATGCCATTTTGGAATTCAGGTTGATAAGCTAGAGAAAAATCTTTAGTGGCGACTACATAGGCACGTAACAAAATAATCCACCATAGGCAAGAATCAACAGGTGTAACTCTAGCGATCGCATGTTCACCAAAATCAGCCTCTAAATATTCTTGCCCATTGTCTGATACAACTTTGAAGCTAGCTGGTATTAATCCTCGTCCAGGCTTATAGGCATCTAATGCCTTTTCTTTAGGCTGTAACTTTAAGGTTTCTTCTAAGAAATTGCGAACAATATCTGTTCTACCTTTGATCAGAAAAATTAGAGCTGAAGAGACAAAATCCCGAACAAAGCACTGGTCATAATTGAGAGCCTCTACAGATGCATCATAAGCGGCTACAGTACCAACGGGGCGGCCTTGATAATAGAGAATTGATTTTTCTAGTGTTAGCCACGCTTCTTCTACTTCTTTTAAATTTTCAGTAGTTTCCAATTCGTTTAAGTGCATCGCCAGAATAACTCCATTCGGGTTGTGAATTTGTGGTAGATGCGTCTTCATTCCTTATTTTTGCTATTCTCAGCATAACAAAAACGATTCTTTGAATAGCATAATTGGAGAAAGTTAATCAACTAACAAGAAATAAATCTGCTGAAATTTTTACAGCATTATTATTAGTTAATTGCCCTATAATCGATTACTGCATTGGTGAATTATAGTTGTTTTTATTCACCCAGAGTAGTAATATAATTCTTCAAACAGTCACACAAGATATATTTTTAGATTATTTATTGTTCTGTTTCATGTCCAGAAGCTTTGGTTTACCAAACAAAAATATATCTTCAGCGCTGCTTATGGTTTGTGTGAAGTTAAAACTGGTTGCAGTATATTTACTTGAGCAGGATTAGTTTTTGACACTAAGAGGTCAGATTATTCCCCTATAAGATAATAATTTATAACTTTTTTTCAGAATATGCAAGATGAATTCTTGAAAAATTTCAAATGTCAATACTTCTGAAGGGTTAAATTTTTTACCCCACTGGCAGATGACATGGGGTGTTTATAAAAGTAAGCCTAAGAATAGTAATCAAGTCTCACAGAGAGGTGTAAAGACACGGAGTAGCTTGGCTCGTTGATTAAATAATCTCAGCATCTTTAGACCTGAAAGTATCAAAAGCTTGATTAATTGCTTGCATTAAAGGTTTTGCGATGCAGAACTGTTGATATCAAAATGATATTGTCTTGCTAATCGACGATACGCAAGTTTAACAAAGTTGACATTATAACTCTGATCTACACCTAATATTTCCCACCGTTCCCCAGATAATACGGTGTCAAGAGTAAATTTATCAAAGCTTTGTATTTGACTCCAAATCTTAATGTTCCTGCAATTATCGCCACTTAGCAGCGTCTTAGCAACAGGACTACACCCAGAAATATTTTGTAGTATTTCTCGGTATGGAGGTTCCAAAGTTTGATAATACTATCTCTGTTGCTGAATGCCTAAGCAGAGCATTGAGTAATTCTCCGGTTTGGAGATTCCGCAGCTTTATTGTGGAGTCTGTACTACCACTAATAAGAGTTTGACTGTTAAGACTAATAACAACTGTATTCACAACTGCCAAATCTTCAGTGAGAATATAGCACTGTTCCCAAGTTTTTAAATCCCAAACCTAATCGTTTGATTGTCCCTAGCACTTGCAAGGATCTTACCATTGGGACTAATGCTGACAGATAAAACTCTATTATCTGCCCTTAAGTCAGTACACCAGAAAAACCAATCACATCAACTAGAAACCTTCCATTCCATTATCCAAACTCAAGATACTCAATAATGGTTCCATCAGGATGCATCGCTCGCATATTCGCTCCAGTGGTAACTTTGTTCGGTTCCGCCAGAATCACAGCACCCTGCTGAATAAGTGCTTCTTTAAAATCATTGAGTGAGTCCACAAGAAATGTTGCGTGTGTACTCTTGAATGGAGAGAGTGCTTCTGCCGAACCAGCAATTAAAAGAATAGAACCCACACTTGCGAGTTCCAACTCAGACTCGGAATATTGAAACCACAACCAACATTTTTCTGTAAAAAGGTTTTCATAGAAAGCGATCGCCTCATCCAAGTCTACCGGACTAAGATAGACTCTGGTTAATACTTTAAGAATTTGCATTGCAAACTATCTATTAGGCAGCTAATGGATTTTATTTTGCTTACTCAGCAATCATAGTTAACTAAGATTGATCAAGAATATAGTCTATCTTCAACTTGAAAAGGTCTTCAATTCTCTGTTCATATAGCTCTTGATAATGTTGTTTGCAGTCAATCAAAATACATTTCATTTCTACTCCTTTAGCCCCACATAAGTCATCTGTATAGCTATAACCAATATATATACATAGATTTTGCAACAGTACCTAGTTTTAGGAGTATGTCAGAGAAAATAGCAGGAGATGTTTTCTGATGCCATCTTGAATTAATGTCTCTGCAAGAAAAAATATGTCTGATATTCCCATAGTATTTAATTAGTAATACATCAGGTGTAGTTTAAATAATTACAGATTCTGAATTACGAATTGTTTCAAATTTTTTTCCCTGTGCGTAGATAAAATAATTATCTGTCACTTTTACCTCAGCCTGAAAGCCTGCTTTTTTTAGCTTATCCTTAAGTTCATCCGGCTGATAAAAAATTTTGACAATCTGAAATTCTTGACCATTATTTAATTTACGGGTTTTATATATGTTTCCGTCGTCTTCAAGGATATGATTGTTAGCTGTGGATGTAGGTTCAAAGGAAGAGTCAATGATAAATACTTCCCCACCAAGGCGAACAGATTGGTAGACTTTCGTCAAAAAAGAATCGAGTAATTTTGGTGGCACATGAGATAGCCAAAAGGCGAAAAACACCAAATCATATTCAGTGTCAGGTTGCCAAGTAAATAAATCAATTAGGTGATATTCAACACTCAGTGAATTCAACTTCGAGCGATTAATTGCAATCATTTCTTCAGAGGCATCGATCGCAGTAATCTTTTTACCGATTCTTAAAAGCTCCTGCGTCCAGATACCTGTTCCAGATGCTAACTCCAAAATATCATCCATCAAACCAATTTGGTGTAATGTATTTTTTATCACAACTACTTCATTAAACCAGCGCTGGTTTATTTCGGGACTGCGATCGTAGCGTCCTTTCCTATAGAACCACTCATCATATTCATTGGCTCTAGCGCGATAGTACTCAATCTGTTGTTGAAGAATATTATCTGTCATCGCGTCCTTTCTGATCCGATTGAATTTATATTTGACATTGCTATGACTTTCAGTAAGATTTTTTTCTTCAATGAATAAACTTGCATTTCATCTGTAATTATGTGGTATTTTTATCATTACATAATAATACGGTGAATCAATAAACTTATCGTAGATTCACCGTTAAGTAGCTGCAATCTGATATTTATTTACCCCTGAAAGCAGAATGAAGATGTTTACTAAGTTCTCTTCAAGTCGATTTTTGGGTATGGCTTTTGCCTTCCTCCAAAGGTTCAAACAGCAAAGAATCCACACCTTTTCCCTATTATTTGCATTGGGACTTAGCTTAACTTTGGCTATCTCTGCTTGCTCTCCAAGCGCAAGTAACAATGGAACAACTCAAACCGCTAGCCCCAGTGCTGTAGCTAGCGGCACTACAATTCGTATAGGCTACCAGAAAGCGTCAACTGTCCTCTATGCACTGAAAGCGAGAGGAGAATTAGAAAAAGCCTTTGCAACTTCAGGATCTTCCGTAACTTGGTCAGAATTTCCGGCTGGGCCTCCAATGCTAGAAGCATTGAATGCAGGTAGCATTGATTTTGGCTATACCGGAGAATCACCACCAATATTTGCCCAAGCTGGGGGTATTCCTCTAATTTATGTTGCCTATGATCCTTGGAGTCCGAAAGCCGAAGCCATTGTAGTACCCAAGGATTCACCTATTAAAAGTGTGGCTGAACTCAAGGGCAAAAAAGTTGCTTTTGCCAAAGGTTCTAATGCTAACTACCTATTGGTGAAAGCGCTCGAAAAAGCAGGGGTACAGTACAGTGAAATCCAGCCAGCAACTCTCCCACCTGCCGATGCTCGTGCTGCCTTTGAAGGAAAAAAGGTTGATGCTTGGGCAATTTGGGACCCATATTTAGCCGCAGCAGAAGCAGCAACAGGCGCACGTATTTTAACAGACGCAACGGAATTAGCTCCCAATCGTGGTTATTATCTAGCTGCAAAATCTTTTGTTAATGCCAAACCTGATGTTTTGAAAATAGTTTTAGATAGGGTGAAAAAAGTTAGTGGCTGGGCAAAGAATAATCCTAGTGAAGTTGCTAAACTTCTTTCCCCTGCTTTGGGTATAGATGCTCCTGTATTGGAAATAGCAGAAAAGCGACGTGAATATGATGTACTTCCGCTCACAGATGAAGTGATTACTAAACAACAAGAGATTGCAGATACCTTCTACAAAATTAAGTTGATCCCGAAAGAAATCAAAGTTAAGGAAATTGTTTGGCAAGGAAAAGTGAATAATTAATAAATAATGATTTTTGAGTTCCGAATAATGTTACAAGTTAACGTAACACGTTGAAAAGTTATTATGCCTTTGTTAAATTCCAAAAATAGATTTTTCGGTAAGCTTAATAGCCTAATTTTAAGTACTAACCAGTTAAGTTCGTTAGTTATATTTGGTATATTATTCTCTCTGGGAACTAGTATTGGTGTAGCGCAAGTCAGAACAACACCTAAATCGGGATTCACACTGCAACTTCTACATACTTCCGATCAAGAACCTGGTGTTCCAGCACTGAAGGATGCACCAAACTTTTCGGCAGTGTTGAATGCACTCAAAAATCAGGATGCTAATCGTGACGGTAAGCCTGATTATCCTAATACCTTAATCCTTTCATCTGGAGATGCCTATATTCCCAGTCCCTTCTTATTTGCTAGTGATACAGTTTTTGGTGGACAGGGAAGAGGAGATATTTTAATTTTAAATGCTTTAGGGTTTGGTGCGATCGCCTTTGGTAATCACGAATTTGACTTAGGTACAGGTGTTGTTGCCGATTTACTCGGTGCTAAAAAAGATTACCCAGGTACAAATTTTCCGTATCTCAGCACGAATCTAGACTTCAGCACTGATAAAGACCTAGCAAAATTAGTTACTGCTGATGGACAAGAGGCAAGTAAAATTCCTAATAAAATTGCCCGTAGTACCATCATTACCCTCAATGGTGAAAAGATTGGTGTAATTGGCGCGACAACTCCCACTCTGCGGACGATTTCTTCTCCCGGTAATGTGACTGTGTTGCCTAAAGCATTTAACGATCGTAATGCCGCAGACATCGCCGCCTTAGCTGCTGAAATTCAAACTTCTGTCGATGCACTGCTGACAAAAAATCCAGATATTAATAAAGTTATTCTGTTGGCGCACATGCAGCAAATTGCTATTGAGCAAAAGCTAGCAAAATTACTCAAAGGAGTAGATATTGTTGTTGCTGGTGGTTCTAATACCTTACTAGCCGACAAAACAGACCGTCTACGAGTCGGTGATAAATCTGCTGGAACTTATCCAATCCTCACAAAAGCAGCAGATGGTAATCCGATAGCCGTAGTTAATACCGATGGAAACTATCGTTATGTTGGTCGTCTAGTAGTTAACTTTGATGCCAATGGAGTGATTATTCCGTTTAATATTGACTCCAAAATCAGTGGTGCTTATGCGACTGATTCTAAAGGTGTAGCAACTGTCGGCGGGAAACCCGATCCTAAAATTGTCGCCATTACAGAGGCACTTCAAAAAGTGATTATTGCCCAAGATGGTAAAATTTTTGGGAAAACCAACGTCTTCCTCAATGGCTGGCGCGGTGATGTCCGCACACAAGAAACCAATTTAGGGAATTTGACAGCCGAAGCTAATTTAGCGATCGCTAAACGATACGATCCTAAAACAGTCATTTCCATCAAAAATGGCGGTGGTATCCGTGACAATATCGGTATCTACACCTTTCCCCCTGGTTCGACTCGCTCACAAGATGTTATCAAACTACCACCTCAAGCAAATCCTGTAGCAGGTAAGAAAGCAAAAGAAATTTCCCAACTTGATATCACCAATGCGCTACGATTCAACAATGGCTTGACTTTAGTTACTCTGAGTGCAAAAGAACTACTAGCGGTCATTGAACATAGCGTAGCAGCGATCGCACCCAGCGCTACCCCTGGCAGTTTTCCCCAAGTAGCGGGATTAACCTTTAGCTTTGACCCAGATTTGCCAGCAGGTAAGCGCGTCAAATCCCTTGCTATCAAGGATGAGAAGGGCAAAATTATTGATGTAGTAGTTAAAAATGCCGAGTTAGTGGGTGATCCTCATCGGATCTTCCGCACTGTTACCCTCAATTTCCTTGCAACTGGTGGCGATGGCTATCCTTTTCCGAAAACAGAACGGGTTGATTTGATATCAAAAGATGCTGATAAGAACAAACGCACAGGTTTAGCCACCTTTGCTGCTGATGGTTCCGAGCAAGATACATTAGCCGAATATCTAGCTGCTAACTTTAAGCAGATTCCCTTTTCTCAAGGGGATGTGCCACCCGCAGAAGATACTCGCATTCAAAATCTCAAATTGCGTAAAGATGTGGTGTTATCAAATTAATTATTTGTGCCTAATACAAGTAAGTTGACACAATAAAATCAAACTATGTAAATAAAAATGAACTAGGCTAAAACCCTTATGCCTATTGTCTATTGCCTGATTTCAACGACAATATTACCCGCTTAAAGATGTATAAGTTTGCCCCGGCTTGGGAGAACGAGCAAATAGTATTTGGTGCTGCGCGACCTGGATACACTAACAATAAGGTTCAGGATTGGATAGAATTCATGAAGTGCCAAGATATTAAGCGAGTTTGTTGCCTTCTTCCCAATCAACAGCTAGCTTATTATTCTAATCTTCTGGATAGCTACAAACAGGAATTTGGTAATCAGCTAGTATGTTGGGCACCAATTGTAGATTTCCATCTATCTGATTTAGAAACCCTCACACAAAAAATACTTCCTTTCTTAATAGAAGCAGATAAACAAAATGAGAAAGTCGTTGTACATTGTTCTGGTGGAGTTGGACGTACTGGACATGTATTAGCGGCATGGCTAGTTAGTGTCCGAGGATTATCAAATCAAGCTGCAATCGCTGCTGTCAAGAAAACAGGTAGAAATCCTTATGAAGCTGCATTAGCTGCTGTATTTATAGGTAGAAATCCGTTGAAAGTTGTAAAAGAACTTGAATTGCTTCTAAATGATTGCCGTCTAGCAATACATAAAGTTTTTTGATTTTGCTATCAACCTGTTTAATCAGTCTCTTGGCGAGGTAAATTCTATGGCAATGGTTTTAGATAAAGTAGTTCCTTTTGGGAGATCAATGGATGAATATATAAAAATATTCAATTTAACAGACGCAGATTTAAATAAAAAAATCCTTGGAATTGGGGATGGCCCGGCAAGCTTTAATGCAGAAATGACACGTCAGGGTAAAAGTGTAGTTTCTGTTGATCCACTATACCAATTTTCTGGTGATGAGATATTGCAACGATTTAATGAAGTGGTAGATAACATTATTAGCCAAGTCAAGGCTACATCGAAAGATTGGGTATGGAGCTATCATAAATCTCCAGATGATTTGCGACACAATCGAGTCAAAGTTATTAAAGAATTTCTCTCTGATTATGAAAATGGCAAAAAAAGCAACAGATATATAGTTGATGAATTTCCAAAATTAGAATTTAAAGATCAAGAGTTTGATATAGCCCTGTGTTCACATTTATTGTTTTTATATTCAGACCATCTAGATTACAACTTTCACCTAAATTCTGTAGGCGAGATGCTACGTATTGCTAAAGAAATCAGAATATTTCCCCTGATAACTTTAATGTGGAAACATTCTCAACATTTAGATGAAATAGTAAAATATTACACTTCAATGGGTTACAAGATCGATATTGAAAATGTTGAATATGAGCTACAGCCTGGTGGAAATAAAATGTTGAAGATAACCAGAGATGTTTAGAAAATTTATAATTCATAATTTTCAGTAATTACATTCTGATTACCAAGAAGGATTTTTTTACAAGCGCTCAATGATTGAATAATTTTTAATGCGATCGCACCGATCACTACAATCAGCGTTATTGTGTGGCATTTCTACCAGGAATGGACAACAGTGTCGCTGTTACCAAGTTGCATTCATAGTCAGTATACTTTGCTGCGATGAGCGATACTCTTGCAGAGTCACTTCCTGAACGTTACAACAGATACCCACACTAGTTAATGTTCTACTGAGTAGAATTTGCTGTTGGGAAGTGGGATGAGTTGAAAGGGCTTGTAAATGGTTGATGAACGCCAAGATTTAAAGGTGTTGGAATGTGGTGGAGTGAGTCCGGTTTTAATCATTTATTATATTTACGACTGGCTTGGGTGAATGGACGCTTTTGATAACTTATTTCCAGATTCTACTTTGCCATCCCCTAAGCGCTAGATGCGCCCTAATGCTTTTAGATGAAAAAATCAAGGTATACATAGGTTTCAAAATTATTACTTTTGGATAATTTAATTTCAAATAAATATCCTTATAAAGAATCATATAGGTATTCAATACCTATGTACGTAAGTGAGGTAATTATGTCAATTATAGCCAAACAACAAGAGTTATTTGTGGAGATACCTTCAGACCAACAGCAACATCTGTCTGGAGGACAATTATTTTCAAGAAGGCGACGTAATCGTGATATGCAAGGTAATCGTGATATGCAAGGTAATCCTGATATTAGAATAACCGGGAATCTGACCACTGCTGATGGGGATCAAATTCCCATCCTAGTTTTAGGTTTTAGGCTTGACCAATAGTAAGCCATGACTAGAAATAGCATAGGTAAAGCTTTGGAATTCATATAGGAACAATATTGATATAATTCACTCAATATCAATTATTTTTTGAGAGAATTGTATTAGTCTGTAATGTATGTTTTCCAAAATCATGAAATTAATGAAATGAAAGAGAAAAGTGGAAGCTATCATTAGCATCCACTTTTTTTACTAGGCGATGAGATTGAGTAAAGGGAAATGGGTAATTTTTTACAGATAGACATGAGCTAAATCTGGACTAAAATTAGATATGCAACTCAACGCTTTTTATTAATCTGAGGATATTTAAAAATATAAATCAAATAATTAAAGAAAATTTTGGCAAGGCGATCGCTCTCAAAACCACTAGATGCGATCGCTTTGTTGGTATATGTTTAATATGCTCTGCTTGAGCAACACTAGAATATCAATGTGATATTTCATGAATCGGCTAGCAGATTATACTTGCGATGCTGCTCGTCAGCAAAATCATCAAATGAACGGAATCTACCCGCTTCAAAGTCTTTTAATCCTTGCTGAATACTCTTAATAGTCACTTGCAAGAACATCCTTTATTGCCATGTAGACTGTATTCAGTACTCAAGTATTATTCTTAGGGTTCCCAAACCAGAACAAAGCGTTACATTATGACATGAACAAGATTTATAAAAAGGATACGGTTCGGTTTATTTACCTGATTATCACTTGGCGATGCCCAAGCTGCTTAGAATAGTAGTGATAGAGAGGATTATAATTATGAACGTCGTCATTCCTAATGAAATATTAACCGCAACTCGGATGACTGAAGGCGAAATGAAGCAGGAAATTGCAGTGATGCTCTTTCAAAAAGAAAAGTTAACCCTAGCTCAAGCTAGTCGGTTTGCAGGTATGAATCGTATAGCATTTCAGCATCTACTCGCAAGTCGTCAAATTTCAGTGCATTATGGGGTCGAAGATTTTGACCAAGATATAGAAAACTTGCGGGCGATGGGTAGACTGTGATCATTGTCAGTGATACTTCACCCATTAATAACTTCGCCGCCATTAACCATCTTCATTTACTACAACAGCTTTACGGAACAGTCCTAATTCCTGAAGCTGTCTACCGAGAACTGACTGATCCCAACTTTCCAGTGGCAGGTGCAATTGAAGTTCAAACTTTTATTTGGATTCAAACTTGTCCAGTTCAAGATCGAACATTGGTTGAAGCACTCAGCAATGAACTGGATATTGGTGAAGCTGAAGCCATCGCTTTAGCACTAGAAATGAAAGCAGATCAAGTTTTGATTGATGAACGTCGTGGTCGTATGGTTGCAGCTAGTCTAAATCTTCGTTACACAGGGATTTTAGGAATCTTGGTTGAAGCTAAAAGTCAAAGGCTGATTTCTGCTGTGAAACCTTTGTTAGATGCTTTGATTAACCAAGCAGGATTCTGGGTTGCGGAACCTTTATACAAGAGGGTTTTGCAGCTTGTTGATGAAAATTAAATGCGGCATAGACTCTCTAGCTGGGCAGCAGTAGGCATTCTGAAAATTTTTACCTATTAACCATCCCTAGCAAGTGTTTGCGGTTAATTTGTCAGTGATACTTCCCCTATCAATAACCTCGCCGCCACCCTACTGAGTTTTTTTTTACTCTGATTCAACTTTATGCCAGAAGTCTATTGACTTCTAGTAAATCTATTGAGAAGCTAATAGTTAGATTTACTAATTAATAGAAGTGCATCAAACTTGTGACAATACTGACGGGAAAGATAAATCGATCGCAACCTCCTAGCGAACCAAAACCGCTAATTCTGCAAACTCAGGGACTTACACGCAGTTTTGGAAAGTTAACCGCAGTTAATAACCTGAGCATATCTGTGGAACAGGGCGAAGTATTTGGACTGCTTGGCCCCAATGGTGCAGGGAAAAGTACAGTTCTTAAGATGTTGACAACCTTACTGCCTATCAGTGCAGGGAAAGCAACCTTAGCTGGCTATGATGTGGCTCGTCAACCCAATCCTGTGAGACGGGCTATCGGCTATGTACCCCAGGCGCTCTCTGCTGATGGTAGTCTGACCGGTTACGAAAATCTCTTAATCTTCGCCAAGCTGTATGGAATACCTGCCAAAGGACGCGATCGCCGCATCTATGAAATTCTAGAATACATGGGTTTGCAAGATGCGGCGAAACGCTTGGTACGAAACTACTCTGGTGGGATGATCCGCAAGCTGGAAATTGGCATATCAGTTCTCCATCAACCCCAAATTCTGTTTCTTGATGAGCCGACTGTCGGGCTAGATCCCATCGCTCGAACTCAAGTATGGCAGCTTGTACTACAACTCTGTGCTGATTACGGCACAACTATATTTTTAACAACCCACTTTTTAGAAGAAGCGGATAGCTTATGTAACCGAGTGGCGATTATGCAGCAAGGTGAAGTCGTTACTACAGGTACACCAAGGGACTTAAAAGCTTCTTTAAATAACCCAAATGCAACTTTGGATGATGTCTTTATTCACTATACAGGCGACCAGTTAACATCAGGAGTCAACTACCGTGACACAGCAAGAACCAGACGTACTGCTCAACGGTTGGGTTAAAGCACCACCCACTGTCCGAGTAAATTTGATCTCTGCAATTAAAGAGCTAGTTACGAAAACCCTGGCGATCGCAGAATTAGAAATACGTAAACTCCGCCACGATCCCACTGATTTAGTTGTTCGGGCTGTGCAACCAGCATTATGGCTCCTAATTTTTGGGCAAGTTTTCTCCCGGACTCGCGCGATTCCTACAGGGAACTTACCCTATTTAGACTTTATTTCTGCCGGCATCTTGGCTCAGAGTATTCTGTTCGTGGCAATTTTTAGTGGTGGAATGACGCTAATCTGGGAGCGAGATTTAGGCATTGTCCATAAATTTTTAGCTAGTCCTACGCCTCGCGTGGCGATGGTGTTGGGCAAAGCCCTGGCGTGTGGAGTGAGGTGCTTATCTCAGGTAATATTCATTTACGGATTAGCATTTTTATTAGGTGTCAAACTAAATCTTCATCCCCTAGCTATTCTCCAAGTACTGTTGCTAGTCATACTGGGGGCGGCTTCCTTTTGTATTTTCTCATTAATTATTGGCTGTTTGGTGAAAAGCCGAGAAAGGATGACGGGTATTGGACAATTGTTAACCATGCCGTTATTTTTTGCGAGCAATGCCATCTATCCGATTTCTTTGATGCCCAGTTGGTTAAAGTTCATTTCCCATTTAAATCCGTTGACTTATCTGGTTGACGGGTTACGTAGCACCATGCTGTTGAATGGCACTAGCATCTATGGCTTTGGTCTGGATTGTACAATTCTCTTATTAACATTAATAATTTTGGCCATTCTTGGTGGAAAACTTTATCCACGGGTGGCCATGTAACTAGGAGAACAACAAGCCCATGACCTTGGATAAACCTAATCAAGGTGCAACTTCCGAAGAATGTGCCGCTAGAGTAATGGAAACAGTTCCATTAGTGATGCGGTTTATCCGAGCGGATATGCGTGCCCATAGTGCCGCTTTTTTATCTATACCTCAGTTGCGATCGCTAGCATTTATCAACCGTAATCCTGGTGCTTCATTATCTGATCTGGCAGAGCATTTAGGTGTTACCTCTGCCACGGCATCAGCAACCATAGAACGCTTGGTACAACGCGACTTCGTGAAACGGATTGCTCATCCTCAAGAGCGGCGGCGGGTGCTGCTTAATTTAACTGAAGATGGAAAACACCATCTCAAGCAATCCCAAGATCAAACTCGCGCTCATATTACCGACTTGCTGAAAGGTCTTTCAGAAGACCAAATTTCCAATATTGAAGAAGGCTTAACTCTACTAAAAAATGTCTTCGAGAAAACAGAACTCAAAGCCCCATAACTTTGAGGTTGCACAACACGATCCCTTTGCAGCCTTTAAGTTTCGAGACTATCGGCTATTTACCATTGGACGGCTGGTGCTGTTTGTGGGGTCGCAAATGCAAACTGTAGCGATTGGCTGGGAACTCTATGAGCGGACTAACTCAGCGATCGCTTTAGGTGGTGTAGGACTGGCGCAAGTTCTACCAATGATTATTCTCACCTTAATTGCCGGAGATGTTGCCGATCGCCGCGATCGCAAAGTAACCATGTTACTCTCGGTAATGCTGCTAGCTCTCTGCTCCCTAGCTTTAGCAGTACTTTCCTATACTCAAGGTGCAATTTTCCTAATTTACGCCTGCTTAGTATTAACAGGTGTAGCGAGGGCATTCCTCAAACCTGCCAGTGATGCTCTAATGTGGCAATTAATACCTGTCAGTGCGTTTACTAATGCAGCCACCTGGAATAGTAGTAGCTTTCAGTTAGCCGCAGTCATCGGCCCAGCCTTGGGGGGATTTGGGATTGCGCTACTAGGAAGTGCTACAGGGGTTTATGTGTTAGCAGCGATCGCAGCTTTACTGTGTTTTATTTTAACGCTGGCGATCAAACAGCAAAAAAGTATTCGCTCAACCGAACCAATTTCATTTAAAGCACTTGCAGCTGGTGCTAAATTTGTTTGGCAGAATCAGTTGATTTTAGCAGCGATTACATTAGATATGTTTGCAGTATTGTTGGGTGGTGCGATCGCATTGTTACCCATCTTTGCCAAAGATATTTTACACGTGGGGCCAGTGGAGTTGGGATATCTACAAGCAGCCCACTCCATCGGTGCTTTGACTATGGCCATTACTCTGGCGTATTTACCGCCGTTACGCAAAGCAGGCCCGGCCTTATTGTGGTCAGTGGTTGGCTTTGGGGTTGTCACAATTATCTTTGGACTTTCCCGTTCCTTTTGGCTGTCTATGTTAATGCTGATTCTTGGTGGCGCACTGGATAGTATTAGCGTTGTGATTCGCCATACATTGGTTCAAATCAGAACACCCGATCATTTGCGTGGTCGAGTTGCTGCTATTAATAGCGTGTTTATTAGTGCCTCCAATGAGTTGGGGGGCTTTGAGTCCGGCTTGACTGCTGCTTTATTTGGCCCGGTGATTTCCGTTGTGGGTGGTGGAATTGGCACAATTGTGGTGGTAATTGCTACGGCAATGATTTGGCCAGGAATTCGTAAGTTAGGAGCTTTGCAAGAGTATAAATAGAAATACTTATCTATTTTTCATAGATAATATTTGTCCCACCGCAGCAAAAGATAAGAATCACAATCTCGTAGCTTTTGCATAGAGTGGGATTTTTGTTTAGCGAAAGTTGCAGCTTGCGTAATTAAAAGATAGAAAAACTCAAATTTTTGAGATTATATCTAACTTCAATTTGCCCTAAAAGTTATAGAATTGCTACTAAAAAATTGGGAAACTTCCCCCGCCCGCATTAGCACCAAAATTTGGGATAATGCCATCAGTTGGAATACCAAAACTACCCAAATTAAAGCCGCCTTCACTTGGAATACCAAAATTACCCAAATTAAAGCCGCCCTCACTTGGAATGCCAAAGCTACCCAAATTAAAGTTGCCATCAGTTGGAATACCATACTCAGCAAGGTCGAAGCTAGCAGCCGTTGGTATGCCGAATGCTCCTCCAGGTGCAAACGGATCGCTGAGGTTGCCAGGATAAAGACTATCCAAGGCGTTAACAGGAAAGGAATTTGCATCAAATGCCATGAGAGTCAATCCTCCTATTAGTAGATAAATTTTGTGTAATCAAGAAATACTAAGGAAGCATAATTAAGCTTTCTTAGTAACTTTTGTTTTGTTTTTTTAATTGCTAATCTTGATATTTTTGGAATGTATTGTATAGTGGTTTCATAAAATTTACTTTCCAAAAAACCTTTAATTAACGCTAGTTACTTGAAAAAATATATAAAAATTAAGTTATTTTTACAATGAAAAATCTTTAGATGCTTATGTCAAATATTTAGATACTTTTTCTACTGCAATTTGCAGGTTAAACTTATTTAAATTGGTATGCATGAGACTTGACAAATTGTCCCTACACATCTTTTTAAACGAACCGTATACTAGGTTAACAAATCCCTCTAGATGGTCATATCCCAATACGCTTAGGTTGAACGTTCGCGTAGCGTTCCGTAGGGAAGTGAAACCCAACAATGAACGCTTGTCTTGGGTTACGTTCCTCAAACACCACTTGCTACCCTGCGGGAACGCTAAGAGCGTAGCTTCGGGAAACCCACCCAACGCAGTGGCTCCCCAACCTACACAGGTTAAGGTTTTTATGTTTTCAATTTCTCTTATTTTCCTTTTCCTTATCTTCTCTACGAGACGCTACGCGAATGCGTTCTTTGTGGTTCGTTCCTTTAACGCTCAAAACTAAGTTGACAGACCAGTGATTTATCTTTAATTTTTAATTTTTTGACGGTGGTTAGCAGCTTGTAGTAAAAGAGATTCAGCAAAAGCGATCGCATCACTTGCAGATTTACCACCAGCTAACTGCGCTAATTCTTCCCGGCGACTGGTTAAATTATCCAAGGTCGTAACTCTAACAACGGTACGCTGTTCAGCGTTCTCATTGTTAGCTTTTTTACCTTTGCCTTGATTGATAGTTTGCTTATCGACGCGAAAATGCTGATCGGCCATTGCCGCAACTAAAGGCTGGTGGGTAACACATAATACCTGATTGCGTTGACTTAGCTGGTGTAATTTTTCCGCGATCGCTTGGGCGACTCTTCCCGAAACCCCGACATCAATTTCATCAAAAACCATTGTCCCAGCCACATCAACCTGAGAAAAACAAGCTTTCAGCGCTAGTAAAAAGCGGCTCATTTCCCCGCCAGAGGCAACTTCCGTTAAAGGTTGCAGTGGTTCTCCAGGGTTAGAACTAAATGTAAAGGTTATTTTATCTGCTCCCATAACAGTGGGGAAAGCAGGTACTATCTCAACCAGAAACTTCACCTTTTCCATCGCTAAAGGCTTGAGTTCAGCTACTAAACGTGATTCTAAATTAGCAGCCGCCTTACTCCGCAATTGAGTTAACTGATTACTTGCTTGGGTAAGTTTCTCAAAACACGCCTTTTCTTGCTGTTCTAGACTTTCGATAGATTGTTCGCTGTCGTTAAGTTGGGCTAATTCTGCTTGGATACGTTGGTAATAAGCGATCGCTTCTGTAAGTGTCGGCCCATATTTGCGGCAAATTTGCTTTAATTCCTGAATCCGTTCTTCCACCTCTTCCAAGCGCTGCGGATCGGCTTCCAAACCATCCCCATAAGCATTAATTTGCCTTCCCACTTCCATTACCGCAGCTTGCGCGTCCCTAACCAACTCCAACAGATGTTGTAGTTGGGTATCGTATTCCACCATGTCATTTAATATCGCCTCACTATCTCCCAGTAAATCTCCTGCGGCTGGGGTTTCATGATCGTTTTGATACAAAGCTTGATAAACCTTGTAACTCATCTGTTGCAAATCGACGACATGATTCAGACGTTCCCGTTCTTGTCCCAACTGTTCCAATTCATTAGGTTCGCTAAGATTAGCTGCTCCCAGTTCTTGCACTTGATAAGTGAGCAAGTCGAGTTGTTGCAACCGTTCCCGTTCTGATGTCCGGCGTTTTTCTAGAGCTAAATGCGCCTGTTGGTAAGTACTGAAGCTCGTGGCGACTTTATGACGCTGTTGCATTAGAGAATCACCGCCATACAAATCTAACCAGTCGCGGACTTGTGCAGATTGTCCCACTTGTACAGTTTGACCTTGGGCGGTGATTTCCACCAAGCGATCGCGTATTCCTGCCATGATTTGCCGATTTACCAACACACCATTCACCCGCGATCGACTGCGGATATTAGTAGCAGTGGCTGTGATTTCTCGGCTAATAACTACGGAGTTTTCATCAAGCAAATCTATTTCTTGTTCAGTCAACCAAGCGGCTAGGGGGGCATTTGAGGTAAAAGTTGCTTCTACCATCGCTCGACTTGTCCCTGTGCGAATGACTCGACTAGAGACTTTACCGCCTAAAGCGGCATCAATGGCATCCAAAATAATCGATTTTCCAGCGCCGGTTTCACCTGTCAGCACATTTAGTCCCGCGCCAAATTCCAATTCCAGTTGGTCAATTAAGGCAAAGTTTTCAATTCGCAGGCAAAGCAACATCAAGCCAAATTCTCCATAAGGGCAGATGCCGGGTACTTCTAATTTACAGGACAATAAGTATGATTTTCCAGCAACTAGCAATACCTAATACTATTGAACTAGTATGCCCGTTTAAGTGTAGCAAACCTTTGAGTAATGGGTAATCGATAATGGGTAATAGAAAAAATTAGTTGAACCCTGCTAATTTCTAATCCTCAATGCCCCATTTCTAATTCCCAATTCGTAAAGATATTGTTACAATACTTAATGTGATCGTTCTGACTGGTGGCCTTTTTCATGATTGTTAAGACACTTCCCCCTAGTTCCCGACCGATTCAGGAGGACAGTCGCAACGGCACAGATAGCCGAGGTGAACTGGACGTTATAGATATAGTGCCAGAAGAAAATGGTACACCGAGCTTAGTTGTGCGTTCGCCAAGACTCTTAGCAGCCCAAAAGATCAGGACAACAGCCGAACCTGAGACGCTTTACGATCCCGCGAGCATAGCGGAGCATTATCAAAATAGACCCCTGCAAGTTTTACGGCGGATTTTCGCCGTGTTGGGGCCGACTTTATCCTTTGCTTTTGGGTTGTGGTCGGATAGTAAACGGGGAATTGTCGTCAAAAATGACCGCCGCCGAGCTACTCAGCTTCGAGTATTGCTGACTCAACTGGGGCCTGCTTACATCAAAATTGGACAAGCTTTGTCCACTAGACCGGATCTCGTTCCTACCGTATATCTAGAAGAATTAACTAAGCTACAAGACCAATTACCACCTTTTCCTAACGAACTTGCTTACCAGTTTATCAAAGAAGAACTAGGCGCACCTCCAGAAGAGGTTTACGCCGAACTCTCGGCCCAGCCAATTGCTGCGGCTTCCTTGGGACAAGTATATAAAGGTAAGCTAAAAACTGGTGAAGAAGTTGCTGTAAAAGTCCAACGCCCCGACTTAAGAGAGCGGATCACCATTGACTTGTATATCTTGCGTAACATCGCCGCCTGGGTACAGAAAACATTCAAACGGGTAAGAAGTGATTTAGTTGGGATTCTCGATGAATTAGGCGATCGCATCTTTGAAGAGATGGACTATATTCACGAGGGTGAAAATGCTGAAAGATTTTTCGAGTTATACGGTCATATAAAAGACATCTACGTACCAAAAATTTACTGGGAATATACCAATCGTCGCGTTTTGACGATGGAATGGATTAATGGTATTAAATTAACCCAGACAGAAGAAATTAGTGCCCAAGGTATAGATGCTCGTTATCTCATTGAAGTGGGTGTCCAGTGTTCCTTGCGCCAGTTGCTAGAACATGGATTTTTCCACGCCGATCCCCACCCTGGTAATTTATTAGCAACACCAGATGGCAAATTGGCTTATCTCGACTTCGGAATGATGAGCGAAATTAAGCCACCACAGCGTTATGGTTTAATTGAAGCGATCGTCCACGTCGTCAACCGTGACTTTGAAGGATTAGCAAAAGACTACGTTAAATTAGACTTCTTATCGCCAGAAACCGATTTAACACCAATTATCCCAGCTTTTGCCAGAGTCTTTGCTGATGCCCAAGGAGCCAGCGTTGCTGACCTTAACATTAAAAGCATCACCGATGAACTATCGGCTTTGATGTATGAGTATCCTTTCCGCGTACCGCCCTACTACGCCTTAATTATTCGTTCCCTTGTTACTCTCGAAGGGATTGCAATATTTATAGATCCCAACTTTAAAGTCCTAAGCGAAGCTTATCCCTACGTTTCTAAACGTCTGTTAACAGACCAAGCACCGCAATTAAGAGCATCATTGCAAGATTTGCTATTTAAAGATGGCAGATTTCGCTGGAATCGCTTAGAGAACTTGTTACGTAATGCACGTAACAGTCAAGACTACGACTTCAATTTAGTGCTGAATCAGGGAATAGAATTTCTGTCATCTGAACGTGGTGCTTTCATCCTTGACAAGCTAGTAGATGAATCTGTCAATGGACTCGATGCTTTAAGTAAAAACGTTTTGCATAACTTCACCTCCCTATTACGGGAACGAGTTGGATTGACAGCAGTTAATGAAACTCCAGCAGCGACAGTTGAGCAACAACAAACCTTAGAGCATATCAAACATATATTAGGTATTCTCCGAGAAACACGAGGCTTTGACCCACTGCAACTTGCGACTCAAATTTCTCAGTTATTGGTAAATTCCGATGTACAACGTTTAGGTCAACAAATTGCCAACCGCTTCACGCAAAAAGCTGTAGCTAGATTGATTCGGCAATTATTGGCATCGTAGTAAGAGTTATGAGTTAAAAAATTCCTTTAACTCATAATTCATCAACATTCATAACTATATAACCAAACTCTTCCAGCTTTTCTAAAACCCTAGTTGCACTTTCGCAAACGGTTTCTTGGTTAGTTTTGCATTCAACTTCAGAACGAAGTGCAATACTGCTCAGTTAAGGCTTTTTCGATTTTATCAAAACTAAGTTCTACTTCATGAGTATTGCTGCCCAAAACAATAGCATCAATGGATTCGTAGAAAGCACCATAACCGTAGTCTTCCTCTTCTATGTCAAGGATTGATAGCCAATCAATTCCGCCATCGCTGTGAGCAATGTAGCCATCCAAACTAGCTGCAATATAGAGCGTAACTTTCGTCATTTTACTTTCAATTAGTTACGTTTTTTGATTGTGCGATTTAAACCGACCTGCAATAAATTCTCGCTTAGATAAATGTTTTGTATTGCGTTTGGTAACTCGCTTTCGCCACATCTGAAAACTAGATTCTTTCATTTCACGCCTCATTAAGGCAATTACCTCTTTTTCCAGCAGTCCAAACTGAGCCTCAATCGCATCAAAAGATGTTCTATCTTCCCATGCCATCTCAATGATGCGATTTATAGTTTCTGGATCGAGGTTAGGTAGCTTCATTTCTTTTCTGACAATTGATAAATTCGAGCTATATATATTTTAGTTTTCGTTTTGAAGAACCGTTGTGTCTGCTGCTGCACCCAGTTGTAGACCATAGAGGTTGGCGTATACACCTTGCCAATTGATGAGTTCGGCGTGAGTACCTTGCTCTACAATTTGTCCCTGCTGAATTACTAATACCTGATCTGCCTGAGTAACTGTGCTGAGGCGGTGGGCAATTACGAAACTGGTACGACCTTGCAGCAAACGAGCGATCGCACTTTGGACTAGCGCTTCTGTGCGCGTGTCAATGCTGCTGGTGGCTTCATCAAGAATCAGAATTCGTGGGTTAATTAATACCGCACGAGCAATACTGATCAGTTGTCGTTGTCCCTGGCTCAGGGGCGCTCCTCGTTCACCCAATTGGGTTGTATAGCCTTGTGGGAGTGAGGTAATGAACTCATGTACATTTGCCAGTTGTGCAGCCGCTTCGATGTCAGCTTGGGTCGTATGAGGAGCGCCAAAGGCAATGTTTTCGGCGACAGTACCACTGAACAGAATATTATCTTGTAAAACTATGCCAATTTGACGGCGCAGACTTGCTTGGGTAACACTACGCACATCAATATCATCAATTTTTACTGCACCACCAGATACATCGTAGAAGCGCAAAATCAAGTTAATAATTGTACTTTTTCCCGAACCGGTCGGCCCGACTAATGCAATCATCTGCCCTGGATAGGCGTGCAAATTCACCCCTTTAAGAACCAATTGATCTGGGTTATAGCCAAACTTGACATTCTCAAATCTCACTTCCCCCTGAATCGGCGGCATTTCTGTCGCATCGGGTGCATCTTTGAGTTCTGATGGTTCATCTAGTAATAGAAAGATTCGCTCTAACCCGGCGAAGGCAGATTGAGCTTGGGTGTAAAACTGGCTGAGAATCTGGATCGGGCGGAAGAACTGCTGGACGTAAAGTAAAAACGATGTCACCACACCCACTGTTACAGCCCCAGTGACGGCAAGATAGCCACCATAAGCCAGTACACCTGCGGTTGCAAGTGTATTGAGAAAATCGATGGAGGGCAAAAAGGCCGAAGTAATTGCTACAGCTTCGACGTTGGCATCACGATTAGCAGCGTTAAGAACGTCAAATTGGGCGATGTTTGTCTGTACCCGATTAAATGCCTGTGCTTCTCTGACACTGCCAATATCTTCTTCCAACTTGGCGGAAAGCTCCCCAATCGTCTGTCGGGTAACGCGAAACCTGGCTCTTGCCCAACGTGCAAACAAACTTGTGGTAAAAATCATCAGTGGCACAACCAGGTTGCTCAATAAGCCAAGTTGCAGGTTGATTGAGAGCATCGCAATGATGATACCGACTAAACTGAAAATGTTGCCCAGCATTTGGGCGATCGTCAGTCCAAATGCCTGATTGACAGTATTGACATCATTCAGCAGACGGCTCATTAAATCGCCCGCTTCGCTGCGATCGAAAAAGCTGAGGGGCAGACTTTGGATTTTGAGAAAAATATCTTGCCTCAGTTGAGCCAGCAATCGCTGCATAATCCAGCCGACTCGAATAATTTGACCCCGGATTGCTAAAATGCCAAGTCCGTAGTTTAGGGCTAGTAGACCTAATAACAGTAGGAGTCCCTGTAAATTACCTTTTTCAATTAGGCGATCAATTGACCAACCGAGGAAAAATGGCCCAATTGCCTGGGTTACAGCACCAATAAATACTAATGTCAGGGCGATGGGAATTTCTTTGCGATAAAGTAGCAGGTATTGCAAAAAGCGCCGCAGGGTAGAAAGTTGCTTACTCGCCTGCTCAGATGCAACAACGGGAATAGTGCCTCTCATAGCAATTTTAGATTTTAAATTTTGGATTTTGGACTTCGACTTCTCTTTGAGACGCTACGCGTTAGCGAAGCTTTCGCTTTAGCGATACGCTCAGTCGAATGGTTTTGGATTACAAGGTTGTTATAAAAATCTCAAGCAATACTATTTATCTTAGTTTTGTATCATTTTTTTCTTTCGTCTTTACCTGAGATTCCAAAATTGCACCGTAGAGGGGGCTGGTTTCCATCAATTCTTCGTGAGTGCCTTGAGCGACTAATCGACCTTTATCCATGAGAAAAATCCGATCGGCATTCTTGACAGTGCTAATGCGTTGAGCTACTACAAAAGTTGTACAAGCTTTTTGGCGCATTAAGCCATCTAGTTCGGCTTGAATATGGGCGGCAGTTTTGGCATCCACGGCTGAGGTGCTATCGTCCAAAATCAGAATGCTGTAATCGGTTAGTAAGGTTCGAGCGATCGCAATTCTTTGTTTTTGTCCACCAGATAAGCCTACGCCCCGTTCACCCACAATCGTCTCGTAGCCATCGGGTAAACTGATAATAAAATCGTGCATTTGGGCGGTTTTTGCAACCTCAATCACTTGCTCTAGGGTTGCATCGGGTTTAGCGTAGGCAATATTTTCCCGGATTGTGCCAGAGAAAAGGGTGGTTTCCTGAAATACAATGCCAATTCGCGATCGCAGGCTTTTGAGCGTGAAATCTTTGACATCTCGTCCGTCAATGCGAACTGCTCCCCCTGTGACATCATAAAAACGGGCAAGCAGGTTCATAATTGTGCTTTTCCCGGAACCAGTCATTCCGAGAACGGCGATTAGCTCTTTGGGCCTTGTTTCAAAGGAAACTTCTTTGAGAGTTTCAGTGGTGGCTCCCGGATAGCGAAAGGAAACATTTTCAAAGGTGATTCTACCAACGCAGGTGTCAAATGGGACAGCACCGGGGCGATCGCGAATTTCTACTTCTGCATCGACAACTTCATAGACTCGTTCAGCAGAAGCGGCTGATTGAGCGATCGCAGGTGCAGCAAATCCAATCAACAAAATTGGTTGGAGAATCAACGCTAGGTAAGAGTTAAAAGCTACCAATTCGCCAATAGAAAATCTACGCCCAATTACCTGCGCTCCCCCATAGCCGAAAACTGCCAGTGTGACAAAGTTACTCAGCAAAAAGATAAACGGGAAGGTATTATGGATGGCACTAATGGTCTTCATGTTTGCCCTAACTAGACCATCATTTAGGGTTGTGTAACGCGACCTTTCGGCTGATTCCCGGACAAAGGCTTTCACTACCCGTATTCCTAACAAGTTCTCTTGCAATACAGCATTGAGGTTGCTTAATTGCTCTTGTACTTGCCGAAAAAGTTTGTTATTTCGACCGACAAATCTTGCCATCAACCATGCTGATATGGGCACTGCTGTTAGGGTGATCAGTGCTAGTTCCCAGTTCATCACCAGCAAAATTACTGCAATAGTTACCAGTGTGACAATTCCACCAATGACCTGAATTAAGCTAGTGCCAACAAAAGTACGGATCTGCTCAATGTCGCTGGTGACACGGGTTAAGAGTTGGGAAGTCTGCGCCTGGTCATGATAGCTGAAACTGAGATTTTGAATTTTGCTGAAAATCTTGTTCCGCAGGTCATAAGCTACACCCTGAGAGGCTGCTTCTGCTAAATAGCTTTGTCCAAAATTAAATAAACCACGAGCGATCGCGGCGAGTACCATCCAGGCGGCGCTGTACAGCACAACTTGGAGGTTTTTTTGGATAATACCCTGATCGATTCCCCATCTAAATAGTTGTGGGGTAACGGCATTTGCGATCGTCAACAGTAACAGGCTGACCAATGCTCCTAGCGAAGTCCATCGGTAACTGCTTAAACTTTTCAGCACACGCTGCATTGACTGTATCGACGAAGTTTCCTGGAGTTTTGGTTGCTGAACCACTAGAATTCACCCCTCTATCTTTGGAAAATTATCTCGCACTTTGATTGTAAAAAAACAACTGGTCAATGGGGAATATGGGATCTATTTATGATGAAAAGTTTAAATTTCGGTTCAAATTTGGGGACAACGGCATGGGAAGATACATCTTTGGCAAGCATTGCGGCTAATCCATTTAAATACCGAAGAAAACCAAAGAACAAGAATAATGGCTCAAAATTTTCATGACAATTCCCAAGTTTCCTCAGAGATGTCAACTGCTATCAGTCGCACAGCAAAGCCAAGTTCTGAGTTCTACTCTATTTTTTCGGAAGAAGAAATTTTAGGAATCATTTTTGCTTTAGAAATCAGACGAGAAATCCCATTAAAGTATTCTTATAAAGGTAGAGGTGCAAAAATTTGGGATGATTTTTATCAAAAATATGTCATTCCTAGATGGTATCGAACATCCAATGTAGAAATTGAGCTTTTAAAAAATAACTTTAAATATTTTAATGACAACATTAAAAGTGGTAATAAAATCAACATAGTAGATGTTGGTGCAGGAAATTCCTATCCAGTTAAAGACTTTATTCAAAGACTTAATAAATTGGATAAGGTTAATAAATATGTTGCCTTGGATATTAGTGAAGAATTGCTGATTTTATCAAAGAAGAATTTTAAAAAATGGTTTCCCAAAGTCGAATTTGTCAGTTCCACAATTGATATTGAAAATAATTGTGTCCCAAAAACCTTATTTCAAAATAATCCTGATCTTGAAATTGACAATACAGCAAAAATATTTTTACACTTAGGTGTTACTATTGGAAACCATCAAAATAGAGATAAGGTATTCAAAAACTTTAGAGAGAGCATGAGCAAAAATGATTTCTTAGTATTTACTAATGAAATTGGCTCTAACTCTAAATGGGATGGAAACGTCAGAGGTGGTTGTAAGTATCATGTAGAAGAAATATATGGATGGGTTAAAAATAAGATTGGGATTGAATCTGAAGATTGCGAATTAGTGAGAAAGTATGATTTAAAAACCGATAGTATAGTTGCTAACATGAAATTTAATCATGATTACACGATAAATTTCAGTCAGATGGGGATAGATAAAAAAATTAAAATCTCTGAAGGTGAAGAAATTACTATTTGGCGACATCATAAATATGAAATACCTAAACTGTTGCAAGAATTAGAACGTTCTGGATTGCAACTTATTCAATATAGTACTGACAAATATAAATCACATATCATGGTAATTTGTAAGGTTGTTAGTAACTAACTTTTTCAATTATACTTTGCGGTGTATAGAACACCGACTTCTCGAAGAAGTCGGTGTTCTAACTTTTCATCAATGATTTAGGACTGCTATAGATACGATTATGGTAGATGAAGTCAAATATTTCTGATGATACTAAAAAATCAGTTTGACTTACTTGATTGGAGCAATCAAATATACATCAAACGTGGTCTAGGTTGAGGAACTGAACGCCCTAAATCCTTAGCCGTTTCTATCCATTGCTGCATAACTAATTCTACATTATGCAGAGCTTCTTGATAAGTATCACCGTCAGCAGCACAGCCTGATAATTCTGGTACTTCAGCAATAAAGGCTTGATCTAATTCACTCCAGTAGATAATAATTTCATACCGAAACATCATTTTTACTTCCTAGCTTATACTTGAGAATCACTGCCCGAACTTGTTTAATTTGATAGCTTTTAGCTTTGCCTTTTTTATGTTGCAGGTTCAATATTTCTTCAACATCGGCTTTGAAAAAAATACGATGATCGCCACGAATACGTTCTTCAAAGCCTAGTGTATATAAGAGTTGCCACAGTTGGGCGAAAGGGATGTCTGTATCAGAAGTCCCAGAGAGAATTTTGTCTAAGAGTTTGTCTTGCTGACTCACGTTTTTCTGACTGCTTTAATGTTTCTATAGTCTCATATTTATTTAAAATCGGGAAATACAAAAGCAAATCTTTCTTTTTGCCCTTTGACTTGTATACCGCTCCACTGATTTACTTTCTTGAAGGAAATCCTAACTATTTGGATGTCACAGATGCTTGATTTAAAGAGATGTTTTGCACTGAGTTTAGGGTTGTTACCTCATTTTTGACTATTGTGAAGGTACATCATTTTGCTTGATAGTCATAGCTTGGTTATTTTTCTACAATGCGATCGCTTGTTTATAAAATAGAGAAATGCGGTCGTATGCCAGACACAACAAAAGGTATACCTCGGCAAAGACGGTGTATTAAACCTAACCTATAACCCTTATACCCAAATTTACAAGTGATATAGGTAACTACAGAGGTCAAATTGTAAAGATTGCTCATATCATAATGCTGAGGTATAAATCCATCTCAGTCAAGGTTGAATATTGAGTAAGAAATATTACGCGAATATGAAGAACCGAATTCTAGGTGCAGCCGCATTTTTAACCACGATTAGTTTGACAACAAGCGTACAAGCAGCAAATTCTGAACATATTAGCCAATTATTGGCAACTAAGCAATGTCAAAACTGTGATTTGACTAATGCAGGTTTAGTAATGGCTGACTTATCTGGAGCTAATTTGAGCGGAGCTAATCTCACAGGTGCTAACCTTAGCCGTGCAAACTTGAGTGGCGCAGATTTACGGGGTGCAAACTTGAGTGGCGCTAGTTTATTTGGTGTTAACCTGAGCGAAGCTAAATTTAGCGGGGCAAATTTGGCGGGTGCTGATTTGAGAAATACTTATCTAGCAAACGCAGAAATGAAGGGTGCTTACTTAAATGGTGCTAACTTCCAAGGTGCAGTTGGTATACCATCACAAATTGCTTCACCAGAAGAATTTTATGCTTTAGGTATAGCGGAAGGTCAAAAAGGCAACCAACAGCAAGCAATCAGTTATTTTAATCAAGCGATCGCTATTAAACCAGAATATGCTGGTGCTTATTTAGCTCGTGGTGTCGCCCGTTACCAAATACTAGATAGACAAGGTGCATTCCAAGATGCCCAAATTGCTGAAAAATTGTTTACATCCCAAAATAATGGCCTTGGAACACAAACAGCCCAAGCCTTTATTAAAGAACTGCAAACACCTGTAAATGATAAGGTAAGCCCTGGTAAACCCAGTTTCGTTGACTTTTTGGGAAGCCTTGGCTCAGTCTTGCTCCAGTTCTTCCCTTTCTGAGTGCTTTCTTTTTGAGGAGGAGAGTTGAAAGAATTCATAGCCAGTAAAGGTATTGTAATAAAAGCGATTACTGGATAAAACAAAAAATTTATATGACCTCAGTTTCTCCTCACAAAAAAGCCAAAGCCTTAAAACCTACTAGCCGCCGCCCTGCTAAAGAACTTTGTAGCGAGTGCGGACTATGCGATACATACTATATTCACTATGTCAAGGAAGCCTGCGCTTTTATTAATCAGCAAATAGGCGAACTTGAAGCAGAAACCCACACGCGATCGCGCCATCTCGACAACCCTGATGAGCTATACTTTGGTGTCCACCAAGACATGATGGCGGCGCGGAAACAGCAGCCCATCGAAGGCGCACAATGGACGGGTATTGTTAGCAGCATTGCCATTGAAATGCTCAATCGTGGCTTAGTTGAAGGTGTCGTCTGTGTGCAAAACACCAAAGAAGACCGCTTTCAACCCATGCCCATCATCGCCCGAACTCCAGAAGAAATACTAGCAGCGCGGGTAAATAAACCAACGCTTTCCCCTAACCTTTCCGTATTGGAACAGATCGAAAAATCGGGGATGAAGCGGCTGTTGGTAATTGGTGTTGGTTGCCAAATCCAGGCATTACGAGCCGTAGAAAAACAACTGGGTTTAGAAAAACTGTATGTTTTGGGTACACCCTGCGTAGATAATGTTAACCGCGCGGGATTGCAAAAATTCTTAGAAACCACTAGCCGTTCGCCAGAAACAGTTGTGCATTACGAATTCATGCAAGACTTCCGGGTTCACTTCAAACATGAGGATGGCTCATCAGAAACAGTGCCTTTCTTTGGTTTGAAGACCAACAAACTCAAAGATGTCTTTGCCCCATCGTGTATGAGTTGCTTTGATTACGTCAACTCCCTAGCTGATTTAGTTGTTGGCTACATGGGCGCACCCTTCGGCTGGCAATGGATTGTCGTTAGAAATGACACTGGTAAGGAAATGCTGGATTTGGTGCAAGACCAGTTAGACACCCAACCAGTTACGTCTAAAGGCGATCGCAAGGAAGCTGTACAGCAAAGTATTCCCGCTTACGATAAAGGCGTTACCCTCCCCATGTGGGCAGCTAAACTCATGGGTGTGGTTATCGAAAAAATCGGTCCCAAAGGTTTGGAATATGCGCGGTTTTCCATTGATTCTCACTTTACTCGCAATTATTTATATGTAAAGCGAAATCATCCAGAGAAATTAGAAGCGCACGTTCCAGAGTTTGCCAAGCGTATTGTTGATCAATATAAGTTACCAGAATAAAAATTGGGAATTGGGAATTGGGCATTGCTTATTCCCCATTCCCCATTCCCCGCTCAGTTATAACTACTAGCTTGACGAGTAAACATTAAGTGATACTGTCCCCCTAGTGCAATGAGTTCGTCATGAGTGCCTACCTCGATAATTTGACCGTGTTCTAGGACTACTACTCGGTCTGCTAGTTTTGCTAAGGCGAGGCGATAACGGTTATTCTCCCCATTGCTAGAGTACGCAAAATGTTGTAAATCTCATGTTCTGTTTTAGGGTCAAGGTTTGCTGTTGGTTCATCAAGTATGAGTAATTCGGCTGGAGACAGTCGCAACAAAGCACGAGCGATGCCTACGGCGGGCTACGCCTACGCGCAGAGAAGTATATACGAAGCTATTGATGTTAGCGATCGCATCACTTACCAAATTTACCAGCAGTGAACCTGCAAGACTTGAGAGTAGCAGGGGTTGGGAAAGTATCAAGGCGATCGCATTCTGCGTTGTTCCCGTACTCAATAAACGGGTAATTTCATCAATGATCGTCTTGTTGAGCCAAATAGCGATCGCTGGGCCTGCACCACCCAGTAATGTCAAAATTGCCACATAGCGTAGCTCCTTTGGAACTACTTGCATCACCGTCGTCACACTCCGGCGAAATGCTTGGAATGGAGAAATTTCAATTATTTGCATATATTTTAAAGTAGCAAATAATAGCAAAGTTCTCAGACCAACATTGTGATCTCAGTTTCAATCAGTAGTGAGCGATAACACTGTTATCAAGCTAATAGCAGACATGAGCCTAGACGTAGCCCAATCCAGGCATCTGCACAGGTGAGTGAGAAAAAATTGTGATAATTGAGCGATAATTTTCCGAAATTGATAATCTAAGTTTGGTAGTAATTACCAGAACACTGATTTATAAATAACTTCTATAAGTAGCCTTGGGGAAATATGACCCCACAAAAACCTGGTTTTCATGACCGGGTTTTTTGGCATTGCGAAATATGTAAATGATGTGGGAATCTACCTAAGATTTTAACCGCCTTCTAAGGGGAAGGATGGGATAATATTAGTTTTTTTGTACTGGTTGCGTAAATTAACAACAATCAAAAGCGAAACCCTGCTTCAAGCTGATTGCGATCTAATCATCCACACCAAAATACTTAAGATTTGCTCTACTGGCGGAATTAAATATTCAGTTAAATCAATAGTAACTGTGCTGTCCTCCAGCTTGATGAATGTCCACAGATTGCCACTAGTAACACTACCGTAGATAGTAGCAATAGGTTTTTCGTATTTGGTATTGAACCTTTGGGCGGCGATCATTTCTGCGATACACTGCCCCAAACCACCTTTAAGATTTTCCTTTTTAGCTTCTACAATTACTACTGCTGGAGCTTCAATAAATAATTGTTCTGGGGAAATGCTAATCATAAAGTCGCAAAATCCAGCCAGTCCAACTTCTGGTTCAACGTTAAATTCTTCTCCCGAAAAAAAACTGATTTGTCTGTTGAGAATTTTCCTGACTTCAAACAAGATTGGGCTGATAATCAATTCTGATCTAGCTTTCTCAGAACCCATTGCAATTGCTAGCTGGATACTTTCTGCTAAAAATTCAGCTAATAGAGGACTAGGTGAAATTGGTTCTATAGAAGGTAAAAATCGCCCACCTTCTACTAAGGTGAGATTAAAGTCTTGTTTTACTTTTCGTAAAGAAAACTCTCTATAGGACATCAGGTGTCTCCTAGTATTCCATCAAGCCAACAATACTTGGTAACACAGATTTTTATTTCTCTCTTTTCCTTCTTCTTTCTCTGCGAGACGCTGCGCGAATGCGCTCTTTGCGTCTATGCGGTTCGTTACTTTACCCCTCTTTGCACTGCGAAGAGGGGTAAAGGGTGAAGTTAGGCCGGATAAATCCGCAATCTTCTATTTGGTTCTTCGCCAAAACTATGCGACTTGAGGCGATAATGTTCTACCAACTCATGTTGCATTTTGCGAACTTGCGGAGAACGCGGTAATAACTCAACTGGCTGTCCTTTAGGAATCACAATTTGCTCAACAGCAAGTCTAGCTTCTTCCAAGGCATCCATCTCATCATCGCTACCACTGTGCAAAAACAGTTGCAGTTCGAGGTCATCGGTCATTTCTGGGTCGTCCATGTTCAGCAACCGCCGCAAGCCACGGGTAATTTGCGGAATGGTGCTGGACTTAATCATGTGGATGGGGACATGACGGGCTTTGGCCATTTGGCGTAATTTGGCGTGGTTTTTGACGTGCGATCGCAGTGCTAAAATTGCATCTGCACTATCTATATCTTTTGTCAATACCACGGGTAAAGTTAGCACGCTAATTACCTGTTCTAGTTGATGGCGGCTAACGCCATAAGGGTAAACGTGCAGTGGCAAATCTTCACCATTTGGCCCTGGCACTCTTGTCGCAGCATCTAAATCGATGCTCTCAGAATAATTGAAGGATTCATCCAGCAATCGATCAAACTCACTACGCCCAGTCACCCGTTCTACAGGCAATTGTGGCAGTGCAACCATTTGTCCCGAAGAACGCCAGCCATTAGACGGTCGTGCCGGTGGGAAAGATTCTTCCACTGTCCCTAACTGTCCACCGCGACCGTTGACAACAGCTAACTGCCTTGTCACCGCAACTTTGCCGTGGTCATCAACGGTTCTCGTTTGTGGGGTAGCCTGACGACCCCGCAGCAGATTATCTACTGTGTCAGCAACACTTTCGTGTACTACCCAGCGTTGGCGTTCCAACATTTCCACAGCAATTTCAAAGGTAGGAGGGGCTTTACGCTCCAAAACAGTCTTTTGAGAGCCTCGCCGTCTGGCTTCGTCATCTCCCAAAGTCACAGCTTGGATACCCCCAACTAAATCAGCCAGGGTAGGGTTTTTAATCAGATTTTCGATCTGATTCCCGTGGGCAGTACCTACCAACTGTACGCCCCGTTCAGCAATAGTACGAGCCGCTAAAGCTTCCAGTTCCGTGCCAATTTCATCAATGACAATGACTTCTGGCATGTGGTTTTCCACTGCCTCAATCATCACCTGATGCTGTTGTTCTGGATGAGCCACTTGCATCCGCCGAGCGCGACCAATGGCGGGGTGGGCAACATCACCATCTCCAGCTATTTCGTTGGAGGTGTCAATAATCACCACTCGCTTATGCAGATCGTCTGCCAAAACACGGGCAATTTCCCGTAAGGCGGTAGTTTTGCCCACACCTGGACGACCGAGCATGAGAATCGATTTACCAGTTTCTACCAAATCGCGGATCATGCCAATGGTTCCGAATACCGCCCGACCAACGCGACAGGTCAAGCCAATAATCTTACCAGTACGGTTACGGATCGCACTGATCCGATGCAAAGTTTGCTCAATTCCTGCTCGATTATCTCCACCAAAAATTCCGACTCGTTGAATGCAATCATCTATCTGTTCTTGAGTAACGGGTATTTCGCTCAGATACTCAGCTTGATTAGGAAAGCGAGCCTCTGGGCGACGACCCAAATCCAAGACCACTTCTACTAAAATATCTCGTTTGGGATGACTCTCTAGTACTTGTTGCAGGTCTTGGGGCAAAATGTCTAATAACTTTTGGAGATCGTCTGTAATCGTCATGCTTTCTATGGTGACGGAAACAACAGTAAATCAGATACTTTCAGCTTCTAACTGTTCTCAAGCGCTCATTCAATGCTCAAACCTCCTACCTTGACTATACAAACATAAATTAGACATAAATTACAGTATCTTCTGGTACCTAGTAATTATGCTTAATTAATGCTCACTCTCCCTTCTCTGAGATGACTTGATCTGGGAAACGAGAGAATGGGCAAGTTCTACAGCTTGCCAAAGTAATACTTCATCTTCTTCTAGGCAAACAGTCGCCTTCATATTGGTGTTACTTACCTCCTTATTCTCTAACTTTTCGAGAATTGGTGACAGCAGTACACGGGCGTAGCTACCGTAGGCGACCCCGGAAATGAAGGAGGGGGGGGACAAGGGAGAAATTCCCTCTTGTCCTCCTTGTTCCCCTCTCTTCAGCAGTCCCATTGTCTTTAACTTAGCAACGGTATAGCTATTTGTGCCGCCTGCTAACTGCACATATCCCGGTAATTTTGCTGCCAAAACTTTTTGCCCTAATTTCACTGCGGCTATTGTCGTGCCATCGCCAATATCGCCACTCATAGAACGACCGTCGGTTTGCCAAACTAAAGCACTTTTGAGTGGGGCAATCAGGTCATACACTGCTCTTAGGTAATCAGTCATCCCCTCGCCATCGGGACAGCTGATGGCTAGTACCTTTAATTGATCGGCCCACGGTGAAATTGCCTGCCACAATCGCTGAAATTCTGCCAACCGCCCTACTTGTGTATGGATTTCTACGGCATCTACTCCTGTTGACATTACTAATGGCGCGATCGCTCCTGGCGTTGTCACGTATGAAGCTGTATAAATTATACCATAAGGACAAATTGGGATGCAACGACCGCAGCCATAACATTTTTCGGATACTACTCCTGAAAAATCTTCTTTGATATTGTCAAATACGATTGCTTGTGCCGGACAAATTCGTTCACAGGGTCTAGGACAGTCTCTAGGACACTCAGTAGGATTAAATTCTGCTTTGCGAAAATGGGGGTCTTCTCCATCGTTTAGGCTGACCATTAAAAAGGGTGAGTTGCCTTTGTAGTCAAAGCCTCGCTGTTGGGCATCTTTAGCTAGAGTTTTAGCTACTTGTAGCCCTGCTTGCGCTGCTGCAATCACTGCTGGATCAGCTGCAACATCTATGCAGTCAGCGCCCGCCAAAGTATAGGCTAACGTTAAATTTCTGACTGCCGGCAAATGCTGGAAGCTAGCTCCGCAGATGAGCTTGAACCAGTCACCTTGTTTGAGAGATTGTAAAGGGACGAACAGATCAGTCACTATTCTATTATGCGTTTATGCGACTAAAAATAGTAGTCTGTAATCAAGAAAAAATCCGGATTTCCTAAATTAGAGATTGGGAATGGGGCATTGGGTATTGGGTATTATTGATTATTCATTCTTCTCACCTACTGCCGCAGCTTTCTGAGGAGCTGATATACATGACAGTCAATGCAATAACTGTATTTTTTGTAGAAGACTCTCCTGAAGACAGAGCTTTGTATCGGCGCTTCCTAGAGCGGGATGATCGCTACACTTATAATATTTCCGAATTTGAGTCTGCAAATAAGGCGCTACAAGCTTGCCAAGGGAAAATACCGGATGTGATTTTGTTGGACTATCTATTACCAGATTTAGATGGGCTGGAATTTCTTACTAAGCTACAGAGGCAAACTTCCAGCAGCCAAATTTCAGTAATTATGCTGACGGGACAGGGAGACGAAACGATCGCAGTCCAAGCTCTCAAGAGTGGAGCCCATGATTATCTAGTTAAGGGAAAACTGACCCGAGAAAATTTCTGCCGAACGATTCATGGGGCGATCAAGCACAAGCAGCTAATGCAGCAGCTAGAACAGCAGCAGGAACAACAACGCCTAGTAGGAGCGATCGCTCTGCATATCCGCAAATCTTTGCAGCTTCAAGACATTCTTACTACTAGTGTTCAACAAGTCCGCCAGTTATTGAGTGCCGATCGGGTACTAATATATCAATTCACTCCCCTTATGCAGGGTTGCATTGTATCAGAGTCGGTGTTACCTGAATGGAAATCAAGTTTGGGACTAGAGATTGAAGATACCTGTTTTCAAGAAAGCCAGGGGGAAAAATATCGCCAAGGAAAAATTTGGACAAATACGAACATCTACGAAGCGGGTTTAAGTGAATGCCATCTGCAATTATTAGAACAGTTTCAGGTAAAGGCGAATTTAATTGTCCCCATTCTGGTAGAAAACATAGCGACTTCAGCAGTTGAACTCTGGGGGCTATTTATTGTGCATCAATGTTCTGCTCCCCGGCAATGGCAGGCATTTGAGGTGGAATTGCTCAATCAACTGACTGTACAATTAGCGATCGCTATTCAACAAGCCGAACTTTACCGTAACCTCCAAATCTTCAATACTGAGTTAGAAGCCAAAGTCCAAGAACGCACTGCCAAATTGCAAGAAAGCGATCGCCGATTCCGCGCTATCTTTAACAACACTTTCCAATTCACAGGACTGCTAACGCCATCTGGTATTTTACTGGAGGCTAACCAGACTGCGCTTAATTTTGCCGGACTTCAGCTGGAAGATGTGATCAATCGCCCTTTTTGGGAAACACATTGGTGGACAATTTCACCGCAAATTCAAGAAGAATTAAAACAAGCGATCGCTCGTTCAGCTCAAGGAGAGTTTGTCCGCTATGAAGTTGACGTTCTAGGCGCAAATGAGCGAGTAGCAACAATCGATTTTTCACTGCGTCCGCTTCAAGACGAGACAGGTAAAGTCGTTTTGTTGATTCCTGAAGGGCGAGATATCACTGAACGTAAACAAACCGAACGCGCTTTGCATGAGCGGGAAGTAATGTTGCACTTGCTTGGAGATAATCTGCCCAATGGTGTAGTTTATCAGGTGATCCGCGAACTGGATGGAAGCGATCGCTTTTCCTATCTGAGTGGGGGGATTGAAAGATTGACGGAAGTCAAAGTAGAAGATGCACTCAGAGATTCATCTTTGCTTTATCGGCAGTTTATCCCAGAGGATATTCCCCGTCTACAGGAAGCCGTTGAAGAGTCCCGGCTAAATCTGTCTATCTTTGATATTCAACTACGAATCCGAACGCCTAGTGGTCAACTCAAATGGTTTCATTTTCGTTCTACACCACGCCAGTTGCAGGATGGGCGTGTGACTTGGGATGGACTAGTGGTAGATGTCACCGATCTCAAAAACAGTGAAGAAACCTTACGCAAAAGTCAAGCTCTGCTAGAAGAATCACAGCGAGTTGCTCGCCTTGGTAATTGGGAGTTTGAACTTGCCAGTGGCAAAATTACCTGGTCAAAGGGGCTTTTTGATCTCTTCAATCGAGAACCCGCACTTCTTGAACCAAGCTATGAGGAAAATCTGCAATTGTATCACCCTGAAGATGGGCAGAAATTGCACCAAGCAGTTGAGCGGGCGATCGCCACTGGTGAGTCCTACAAACAAATTCTCCGTGTCCCGCAGAATGGCTCTAATCGCTATTTTGAGGGCATTGGATATGCAGAATTCAACGCCGATGGAGAGGTGATTCGCCTTTATGGTACTGCCCAAGATGTCACCGAACGGGAAATTGCGCTACGCGATCGCCAAAAAGCGGAAGAAACCTTGCGCCAAAGTGAAGCGCAACTAGCCACTACTCAACAAATTGCCCATATAGGCAGTTGGGAATGGAACTTAGAAGCGAAAAAGCGTTGCTGGTCAAGGGAAACCTTTCACATTTTTGGTCTAAATCCAACTCAAAGTGAACCCACCCAGCCGGAATTCCTCCAGATCCTTCACCCAGAGGATAGGGAACTGTTCCAGTCCAATTTTGAACGAGCGATCACTCAAAAAACCCCTCTCAATATTGAGTATCGAGTTGTTTTATCCGATGGCTCAGTTCGCTACCTTGAGGCGAAAGCAGAGATAGCTTACGATCCTCAAGGGAAGGCAGTTAAATTGTTAGGATATGTTCTAGATATTACACAACGCAAACAAGCCGAAGCTGCCTTAGCTAGAAGTGAAGAACAACTAAGGCTAACCTTAGAATTTAACCACATTGGTCTTTGGGATTGGAATGTTGAAACAGGCGAAGTTATCTGGAACGACAACCATTTTCGTTTGTTAGGTTTAGAGCCAGAAACATCAGCAGCCAGCTATCAGCTATGGCGCGATTGTGTTCATCGAGAGGATGTTGAGCGAATTGAACAGGCTGTATTCAATGCGTTGGCAGAACATATTAATTTTCGAGGTGAATATCGAGTGATTTACCCCGATGGCAGTGTTCACTGGCTGACTGGGAAAGGACGCGGCGTTTACAACGAAGCAGGGGACCCTGTGCGGATGCTGGGCTTGATCATTGATATTAGCGATCGCAAACGTGCTGAACAGATGTTAGAGTTGCAAGCAGTAATTACCCGCAACATGGCAGAAGGAATTTGCCTAGTTCGTGCTATAGATGGCGTGTTCGTCTACACCAATCCTAAATTTGAGCAGATGTTTGGCTATGAACCTGATGAATTAACTGGTCAGCATGTGTCGATTGTGAACTACGGTGACGAAGATACTACACCAGAAGAAGTGAATCAGGCAATTAGGACTGCTATTTTGCAACATGGTGAAGCTACTTATGAAGTTCATAATGTTAAGAAAGATGGCACCCCATTCTGGTGTAGGTCAAACGCTTCCATCTTTGGGCATCCTGAGTATGGAAGCGTCATTGTAGCTGTCCACCAAGATATCACCGAGCATAAGCAAGCAGAGGAAAAAATCATAGCCTCTCTTAAAGAAAAAGAAGTATTACTTAAAGAAATTCACCATCGAGTGAAGAACAATTTAGGAATTGTCAGCAGTTTGCTGCAAATGCAATGCAGACGGACACAAGATCCTGTCGTGACAGCTCTTTTGCGCGATAGCCAAAACCGCATTGCCTCCATTGCCCTAGTTCATGAAAAACTGTACCGATCTGAAGACCTCACTGATATTGATTTCGCTTAATACATCCCAGATTTAACAACTCATTTATTTGATTCTTATAACGTCAATTCCAGCCAGATTCACCTGAAGATTCAAGTTGATGATGCTAGCCTTGACATCGAAACGGCCATTCCTTGTGGCTTGATTATCAACGAACTGGTTTCTAATGCTTTGAAATATGCCTTTGTTGGTAATATTAGGGGTGAAATTGAGGTTAAGTTTTATCAAGAATCCGAGTCTATTTTGACACTTATTATTCGAGATAATGGCATTGGTTTACCTGAAAATTTTGATAGTAAGAAAGCTAAAACACTGGGCATAACCCTTGTTCAGGGCTTAGTCAAACAGTTAAGAGGAAAACTCGAAATTGAATCTCATCAGGGAACACAGTTCAAAATTACTTTTACAAACAGCCGGATATAAAAATGATTGGCATCCCATCAAACACATATAAAAAGGAGACAGTTCGAATCCTTGTTGTTGAAGATGAATATATTCTTGCCATCAACTTACAAGAAAGTTTAGAGTCTCTGGGATATACTGTTTTAGGTATCGCTGATTCAGCAGAAGAGGCAATTGAAAAAGCAGCTGGGTCACGCCCAAACTTGATTTTAATGGATATCAGGTTACGCGGCGAAATGGACGGTATTCAGGCATCTGAGCAAATTTGGCGTAATTTGCAAATTCCTGTTATCTACCTTACAGGTCATTCGGATAGAAGTACCGTGGAGCGGGCAACACTGACATCCCCCTTTGGATATATTCTCAAACCCATCAAGGAACAAGAACTTTACGTTGCCATTCAAACAGCACTCAATCGCTACGATCGCGAGCAATTTTTGAGTTCTGTCCTTAGAGGAATAGGGGACGGTGTGATTGTAGTTGATCCTGAGTTGCGTGTAAAGTACCTAAATCAGGCAGGTGAAGCATTAACAGGGTGGCGATGGGATGAAGCCAAGGGACGGATGTTAACAGAGGTGTTCCGACTCATTGACGAACAAACTCAGATCCCTGTCCAAAATCCAATTATCACAGCCCTCCAACAAGAAACTACTATCTATCTAGGCAGTGAAATTTTACTAATTACTAGAGAGGGGACAACTATACCAGTCGCTGATAGTGCTACTCCCCTCAGAGACAACAGTGGCATCATTACAGGAGCAGTATTAGTTTTTCGAGATGACACACAACGACGGCTCACCGAAGAACGCAATCTCGCAACCGAACGTGCCCAACAACTAGAAATTCAAGTGGCAGAACTCCAACGCCTGAACAAGTTGAAAGAGGATTTTCTCGCAACCACTTCTCATGAAATGCGAACGCCCTTGTCAAATATCAAAATGGCAATCTCCGCCCTGGAAAATATTCTTGAGCGGCAGGGCAGCTTAAATTCAAGCACACTTTCTCGATCTGAATCTGTAGCCCGCTACTTAACTATCCTGCGTGAGCAGTGCGAACAAGAGCTGAATCTAGTAGATAATTTGTTGCATATCCGAATGATTGATGCAGATGTCTATCCATTGGAATTAACTTCAATTCAACTTCAACATTGGCTGCCTCACGTCGCCGAGTATTTTGAAGAAAGTGCGAAAGCTAAAGAACAGACTTTGGAAGTTAGTGTTGTGCCAAATTTACCACCTTTAGTTTCAGACTTGGCTAGCCTGACCGAAATTGTCTCAGAATTACTCAACAATGCTTGTAAATATACTCCGCCTGGAGGACAGATTAGAATGGATGTTCGGATAATCGACCCCACAAAAAGTCTCATAAATGAGGATGCTGAATCTGATCTATTAGATAACCCTCAAGTCCCCTACTTTCAAATTACAATTAGTAATTCTGGGGTAATAATCCCCACAACAGAACAATCTCGCATCTTTGAGCCATTTTACCGAATTCCTCAGAGCGATCGCTGGCAACATGGCGGCACAGGATTAGGTTTAGCATTAGTGAAGAAGTTAGTAGAATATCTCCAAGGCAAAATTGAAGTTACTAGTTCTCATGGCTGGGCAATGTTCACAGTTCAACTGCCGTTAAGCCTGTGACTAAAGAGGCAGGGGGCGGGGAGGGTGGGAGGTGTGGGAAGGGTAGGAAGATGAAGAATGGAACGGTCGAAATTAAAGAAGATGGAAGAAAAAGGGAAGAAGTATTTTAGAACTCATGAGGATTTAGCCATTTATCAATTAGCATTTGAAACAGCAATGCAAATTTTTGAATATTCTAAAAAGTTCCCAGTTGAAGAAAAATATTCATTAACTGACCAAATTCGTCGCTCCTCTCGCTCTGTCTGTGCAAATATGGCAGAGGCTTGGAGAAAACGTCGATATAAAGCCGCTTTTGTCGCTAAACTGAATGATTGTGTTCGCGGAGCGTGTCGTAGACAGGCGGAAGCAGCAGAAACTCAAGTTTGGTTAAAGTTTGCTGTGAAGTGTCAATATCTTACGGTCGAACAAGGAAGAGAACTCTACGCTCCTTACAATCAAGTCCTTAGTGGATTAGTCAAGATGATTACCCATCCAGATGATTGGTTACTTGACTAAATTTCCACACTTTCCACACTCCCCACACCTCCCACATCTCCCACACTCCCCCTCCCTCCCACACTCCCCACCCTATGAGTGAGAAATTCGGGTTATCCTCTTCATTGACGAGTTTACTGTTGGCTAATGCTCAGATTGCTCAATGGGAATTTCAATTGCAAACTCTGCTCCTTGCCCAACAGAAGAGGTGCAGGTAATATTTCCTCGGTGTTTTTGGACGATAATCTGATAGCTAATAGATAATCCTAGCCCACTACCTTTGCCCACAGGTTTTGTGGTAAAAAATGGGTCAAATAAACGCGATCGCACCGCCTCTTCTATACCAGGGCCATTATCTGCGATCGCAATTTTGATCGTATTTAAGTCTGTCACCTCTGTGTGAATCCTAATTTGGGGGGTAGGGAAGAGCCACTGAGGGTTTGAGGTTTCTCCGAGTGCAGGAACTGGTGTGTCTCCCCAATTAGAGCGACTCCCGTCAAGTGGCATTTGAGAATAACGATTAAAAGATTGATTCCCCGCTCTCCACTCCCCATTACCCCTTATTCCCAGGGGCCCAACCTTCCCCATTCCCTCTTCTATTGCATCAATAGCATTATTCAATAAATGCATAAATACTTGGTTTAGTTCACTCGCATAGCAAGTAACTAGGGGCAAGTTACCATAATCTTTCACTACAATAATTGCGGGACGGTCTGCTGCTTCTCTGAGTCGATGTTGTAACATCACCAAAGTGTTTTCGATGTCTTCATGGATATTTACCCGCTTCATCTCTGCCTCATCATGCCGAGAAAAGTGTTGTAGCGCCACGACAATTTCCCGAATGCGATCGGAGCCTCTATACATTGCACCTATGAGGTTTTGTAGATCGTTAATCACAAAATTCAGGTCTACATCTTGGGATATTTGCTGAATTTTTGGTGTGGGTTTAGGATATTCTTTTTGATAAACTTCAATGAGATTTACTAGGTCTTGCACATATTGACCAGCATATTGGAGATTACCATAAATAAAACTGATGGGATTGTTAATTTCATGAGCCAGCCCAGCCACTAGCTGCCCCAGCGCCACCATCTTTTCATTCTGAATCTGTTGAACTTGAGCAGATTTTAAGTTGTCAAGAGCCTCTTGCAATAAAAAGTTTTTTTCTTGCAGTCTAACTTGGAGCAAACGTAAATTAATCTGATTTTCAATTCGCAACACAACCTCTGCCCCATGAAAAGGTTTGGCAATATAATCTACACCACCAACATCAAAAGCTTTTACTTTATCCACAACATCATCCAGGGCACTGATAAAAATTACTGGGACTTCACAAGTTTTATCGTCAGCCTTCAGTTGTTGACAAACTTCATAGCCATCCATCCCTGGCATGTTGATATCCAGCAAAATCACATCCGGCAAAACCATTTGACATGCAGTTAGTGCCATTTTACCGTTTAAAGCTTTGCGAACTTCAAAACCTTGTGCAGTCAACATTGCCGATAAAAGCCTCAAATTATCTGGGGTATCATCGACCACCAAAATATTTTTTTTATGATGGTTAGTTTGATTGAAATGCATTATGTATTAAAAGCTATGCTTGTAATGATTGAGGATAGTAAATGCTTATTTAAAATTACCCTGATTTTTTTGCTCTATTTCACCAAAATACTTGTATTTATAGTTTAACTCCCACAGTGGCTAGAGAGTTTTTTGACACTCCTCGGTCTAAAGACACGGGGATTCTACCTTCACCCTAGCCACTTGCTCAACCAGGGTTTCCCCAAGTAGAGTAGAGGTTGCTAGTCCAGTAGCGTTCCTTTGTGACTGCCCGTCCCTAGCTTTTGCAAGATTCAGAATATTTTTTGCAGCGTTCACATCCCTTTGAAGCTCACATCCACAACTACATTTATGGGTACGAGTTGAAAGAGATTTTTTAACTATTGCACCACAATCACTACATTTTTGAGATGTCATTCTCGGATTGATGGCAACAACTTTTGTATTAAACTTGACTGCAAAATATTCTAACCAACGACGAAAAAACCCCCAGCTAACATCATTAATTGATTTAGCAAGACAGTGATTTTTTACCATGTTCTTGACCCTTAAATCTTCGTAAACCACTAAGGCGCTAGCCTTGCATACGTTACGCGCTATTCTCTTAGCGTGTTCACTCTGTTGTCTACTTACTTTTAAGTGTTTTCGAGCATATCTCTGTCTAGCTTTTCGTCGTTGGTTTTTACCTTTCTCCTTTTTGTAAATCTGACGTTGAGCGTGTTTAATTGATTTTTCTGCTTTTATCAAGAACCTGGGATTGGGTTGATGATGCCCATTAGAGTCAGAGTAAGAATATTCTAAACCAACATCTAAACCCACTTCATCATCGGCAATTCTTGACTCACTTAATGATTCAGTTTTAATTGCAAATTGGCAATAGTACCCATCGGCTTTTTTGACTAACCTCACTCGTTTAATTGACTTGACTGGGTAGGTGTTAATATCCCATTTACCGAGTAATTTAACCTCACCAATACCTTTTTTATCAGTGAAGGTAATACGTCGCTTAGTGGGATGCAATGACCATCCAGAAGTTTTGTATTCAACGGAACGGTTATCTTTCTGAAAGCGTGGATATCCCTTTTTACCTGGAATTTTACCTTTGCAATTACCATAAAACCTATCAATAGCGATCACAGCTCTTTCTGTTGCGGATTGGCAAGCCATTGAATTTAGTTCTTCCACAAACTTAAACTCTTTTCGTAGTGCGGTTGAGTAATTATTAAGAGCAATTTTATTAATATTGGCTTCTCTTGGTGCATCCATCCAATATCTAATAGCTTTATTCCTGATGAACTGTGTAGTTATAATAGCTTCATCTATGGCTTGATACTGCAACTTAAAACCTTTGATTTTGTACTCCAACACCAGCACTACTTAATCACCCCCTAGACTCTTGTTTATAGTTAATGTCTAGAATACAATATCTGTAGACAAAAGATAAGCGTTTTTAACCTTATTATGGGAAAATTTTAGCCAGAGGAATACAGACATGAAAATGCTGTATCTCTGTTGAATTATCACTTTATATTTATCCCCAAAAGACGTAAAAAGGTATTGGTTGGGGCAATTTCAGAAAGATTAGAGCAGATTATTTGTGAAGTGTGTCACGAAAACAGATGGCGAATCATTGCAATGGAAATTATGCCCGACCATCTGCATTTATTCGTGAACGCAAAACCTAGTGACGAACCTAGTAAAATCATTAGATTGATTAAAGCTAGAACATCACATCGCCTAAGAAAATAGTTTCCCGAATTACTGAAACTTCCTACCTTGTGGACACCCAGTTATTTTGTTTCAACTGCTGGCAATATCTCAACTTAAGCAGTTAAAAACTATTTTGCCAAGTGCTTAGTGGATAGCTACCATTGAGGTGATGCGGCAAGCAACTTAACAACCAATTGTTCTTCTATGGGTTCAGAAAACAGAAATCCTTGAGCAAAATTACAATTTAGACTTCTCAACTGGGCTAACTGCTCTTCTGTTTCGACACCTTCAGCGATCGCACTCATACCCATTGAATTGGCAATGCCAATCATTGCTGGTACTAACCCCATATTTTCTTTATTATCCTGCATACGTTTGACAAAAGATTTATCAATTTTGAGTGCATTTAAAGGAAAGCTGTGCAGGTAACTTAAAGAAGAATATCCTGTACCAAAGTCATCCATAACCAACTTTATACTTCGCTGTTTTAGTTGTTGAAAAATTATCTTAATTGCATTAGTATTTTCCATAATTACACTTTCTGTTATTTCTAATTCTAAATATATAGGATTTATTTTAGTTTCATAAATAATTCGGTCAATTTGTTCTACAAAATTGGGTTGTAAAAATAACCTAGCACTCAAATTGACACTAATCGTTAGAGGTTCTGGTGTCACTGGCTGATGTTGCCAGATGCTTAGTTGATGACAAGCTGACTGTAATACCCAAGTATTGATGGCATTAATCAAACCTGTTTCTTCTGCTACAGGAATAAATTCTGTAGGAGAAACTAGACCACGAATTGGATGTTGCCAGCGCACCAAGGCTTCAAATCCAGAAATTCTACCTGTAATTAGAGAAACAATTGGCTGATAATAAACGAGGAATTCTTGCCTTTCAACAGCCCTTCGTAGGTCATTTTCTAACTCTAAAAGCTGAATTGCTTCTTGATGCATCGCTGGATTAAAAACATGATATTTGGCTCTTCCTTGAGCCTTAGCCCGATACATTGCTGTATCAGCATCCCGCAGCAAATACTCTGGCCGATCGTAATCTTTATTGCCCCAACTAATGCCAATACTAGCATTCATAAAGACTTCATATCTTGATAGTTTAAAAGCAAGTGATAGCTGTTTTAGAATCCTATCGGCAACTTGTATTGCTATATTGATATCCGTAATATTTTCTAAAAGAATTCCAAATTCATCACCACCCAATCGGGCTAGAGTATCAATAGGTATGAGACACGCTTGCAGGCGACGAGCGATAGAAATCAGCAATTCATCTCCTACCAAATGACCAAGGGAATCATTGACAACTTTGAAGCGATCGCAGTCTAAAAAAAGTACTGCAAACTGATAACTAGATTCTTGTTTTGCTCGATTGAGAGCATTGTCTAGTCGCCTCATAAACAACACTCGGTTTGGTAATCCAGTCAACGAATCATGCAGCGCTATATCTAATAGTTTACTTTGCAATTTTTGGCGGGAATTGATTTCTTTTTGAAGTTTTTGGAGAGCTTTTTCTAGCTCCTCAGTTCGCTGTGTTACCCGACGTTCCAATTCTACATTGAGTTTCAATATTTCTAATCGCGCTGACCTCAATGCCAGTTGATTTTTCACGCGCACTAAAACTTCTTGAAACTCAAAAGGTTTAGTGATGTAGTCTACACCACCTACCTTAAAGGCTTTAACTTTGTCAAAAACATCATCTAAAGCGCTAATAAAAATTACCGGAATATCGGCTGTTAGCTCCCAAGCTTTAAATGCCTGACAAATTTCATAGCCATCTACTTCTGGCATCATAATATCGAGCAAAATCAGATCCGGCAATACTGTTTGAGTTGCTGTCAGTGCCATTTGCCAGTTCAAGGCTTTACGAACGTTATACCCTTCCCTTGTCAATATTGAGGATAAAACCCGCAGGTTGTCCGCCATATCGTCAACGATCAAAATATCTTTTTTATTAGGGTCTAAATGCTCGTAATTCATTCTACGTTCGTTCTAGTCAATTCCATAATTTTCTCAAACTGGTAGTTATTTGCTAAATCCCTAAGAACTTGCGATACCTGAACATTATCTAAGGGAATTTGCTTGATTAACTCTAAAATCAATTCATCGCTACAGCTGGCTGCGGCATAGTGGATCTTTTGAAGCCACTCAGGTGACATTTGTGATAAATGACTCAGGAGTTCAGCAAAACTAACAAATATCTGTGTAGCTTGCTCGGCAACTGCTGTATTTGGGTTTTCTACTTGATTGGTATACTTTACACCCAGATGTTGGCTCAGTTTTTCCAATAATACTTCCTGTGTGAATGGCTTGCGAATAAAATCATCGCAGCCAATAGATAAAATCTTCTGACGTTCTTCCTCAAAGGCGCTAGCAGTTAGGGCAATAACGATTGTGTGTTTATTCAAACAACCCTGCCCTGTTTCCAGGAAGTCGAAACAGGAAGCTAGGGCTTTTGGCGATCGCAAAATGGCCGCACCAGAAGCGTCATGATTGTGTTCCACGACACCAGCTATTTCTGGTGTGGAAGAGGCTTTGTATATAGTTTTGAGAACCTCACAGTCATCTGAGTCGGTTAACCCTCCGTTAAGGTACTGGCTCCCCGATGATGTCAGTTGTTTAAATTTTGGGAACCTCCGTAATCTACTGGCTGTCCCATACCCTACTTGTTTACCTTTAATTATTCTTGTAGCTTCGTAGCCATCCATGATCGGCATTCGCATATCCATAAAAATCAAGTTTGGTTGCCAAGATTCCCAATTACTAACTGCTTCCACACCATCTGTAGCTTCCCTGACTTCAAAGCCCAGAGATGTCAGAATTTTAACTAGCAGTAGACGGCTTTCTTTGGCATCATCAACCACTAAGATGCGGTATGCTTTTTCAGTCGGCGCTAAAGATAGAATTTGAGATTTAATTTGGTTTATCGGCATTTCTCTAGGACAAGCTAAAGCAATTTGAATATCAAAAGCAAATGTACTACCTATACCAGGAGTACTGCTGACTGTAATATCTCCCCCCATCAGTTGCACGTATTTACGGCTAATTGCTAAACCTAGCCCTGTTCCCTGTTGAGATTTTCTACCGATTTCGGTTTGCTCAAAAGCCTCAAACAGCAAGCCAATTTCTTGTGGAGTAATACCGCAACCAGTGTCTTGTACCTCGAACAAGAGACGAGGGTTATAAGAAAGATTTTCCTCCCCCTGCTCCCATCTCAGCCGTAGAGTTACTCTGCCAATATCAGTAAATTTGATAGCATTCCCCAAGAGGTTGAGCAAGACTTGAAATAGTTTATTTTCATCGGTTTCTATGTACTGAGGAATGTCGTGTGCATACTCAAATACTATTTGTAAGCTCTTAGATGCAGCACGCAAATACAGCATCTCTTCTAGGTTATTCAATAGATGAATTAAGTCAAAGCTACTGCGATTTAATGTGATTCTCCCAGCTTCGATTTTAGACATTTCTAGAATGTCGTTAATTAAGTTAAGTAGATGTTCGCCAGCACGATTAATAATTGCCAAGTTTTCTTGGTGTTCGCTAGATAGCGAATAATCTCGGCTCATGACTTGGGTGAAGCCAAGAATGGCGTTGAGTGGGGTACGCAGTTCGTGGCTCATGTTCGCGAGAAATTCGCTTTTGGCGAGGTTGGCGGCGGCGCTTCGCGCTGCTTCCCGAACGGCTGCTTGCTGTTCTTGGGCGGCGATTTTTTGCGATTGAATCAGTTCTTCTTGGGTAGTTTGCAGTTGCTCAATCACTTGCTGGAACTCTTCAGTACGTTTTTTGACTTGAGCTTCTAAGGTGCGATTATATTCTGCTAATAAGTTTTCTGCTTGTTTGCGTTGGCTGATATCAAAAAAGGTAGCCATCGCAAAAGCCAAATTTCCTGATTCATCATAGATGGGGTTGCCCAAAACTTCAACGGGAATAATCTTGTCAAAATGGCGAACTTCCATATCATCAATCCTGGTACTTTCCCCAAGCAATGCTCTCAAAATTGGTAGGCGATCGCTGGGGTAAAGTTGATCTGTGCCGGCAAGGTAAGCTTGATATACCTCTGACAATTGTTCGCTTCTAACTTCTGCGATCGCTCCTTGACCAAGAATTTGCTGCCCAATATGATTTGTGTAATAAGGTTCACCTTCAGCATCTATGATAAATACACCTACTGGCATAGCTTCTAAAAATTGAGTTAGCCGACTCTGACTTTCAGATAGAGCTTCATTTAAAACTTGCATCTGAGCATTCTTTGCCTCCAAAACACTGAAGGATGCTTGCAGCTGCTTTGCCATAGTTTCAAATGACTTGGCTAGTTCCCCCAACTCATCGGAGCGCTGAATTTTTGGTGTTTGCTCCCATTCACCTTGAGCAATTTTCTTAGCTGATGTGTTTAATTGTAAAATCGGCTTAATTACCCAGCGAGCAGTTAAAATCCCGATTCTTGTAGCCACTAAAAAAGCAACTATGCACAGTAAAACGGTGATGCGGGTGTTCTCATTAATTTGCTCCATAAATTCGCCTTCAGGAATCACCGCTACGATTAGCCAATCTAAACCCAGTTCATCCTTCCAACTTTTTACTTGTACAAAATAACGCATACCATCGGCGCTAAAAGTTAGCTGTTGCTTCCCCACCACAAACCCAAGACTACCAAAGCGTTTGATCAAAGACTGGGTTGTGAGCCTAATTAAAGAATTTCGACTTTCTAATGCTGTTCGACGTTTTATTTGACCATTAATGATGCTATATGGTGGTTCGGTAGAAGAAGCCACTATTAACCCAGAACGCTCTAAAATAAAAGTTTTACCCGATTGTTCGGTGTTTAATTTGGTTAAAAAATTGCTGATTTGTGACAAAATTAAATCAACACTAATCACCCCAACAAGCTTGCGGGTCTTATCGTAAACAGGATAGCTGGAAGATATAGATAAAACTTCTGGTTTATCTTCCCATTGATAAATTTGACTCCAAACGGGTTTGCCAGCCTTGACTGCATCTGCATACCACGCTTCTGTCCGAGGATCGTAATCTTTAACTTGCTGAAGCTGGCGACGATTTCCCTTCAAGTCTGAATCATAAATATAAAGTTTCCCAATACCATGCTTTTGACTAACTTCATTAATCAACAGCTTGCCATTATCTAAACGTTCAATACCGATAAATTCCCCTTTGGGGTTGGCAAAGCTGTTGTAGCCAACATTGAAAACCTGCATTTGTTTCCAAAAGTAATTTCCGGCAGTTTTAAAGTCAGAAAGGTTGAGCATACCTAGCTCAACCGCATCTAAGTTAATTTGATTTATTTGCTTCGGAGTTGTTAAATAGTTATTAAGATGCTGTTCAATGCGATCGCAGATTTCATTTTCTAATTGGCTAGCAAGCTCTCTTACCGCTTTTTGTCCGTTTTGATACGAAAGATAGCCCACAAGCCCCACCGCCCCGCAAATTTGCAATATAAAGGGGACAATCAGAACATACTTTAGGGGCATCCTGGCGTAAACTTTGCCAACTAAGCAATTAAGAGATTTGACGGACTGAAGTTTGGATAACATTGTTGTTTAATTTTTCCCCAGCATATATTTGGGGCATTTTTGCTATGCCAGCTATATTTAATACCAAAAAAATTACGGTATGTCATCACTTCGATCATGACATCTCTGAGAAAATTGAGTATAAAAAAAGCATTAAAAAATTTTGTTTGGATACTTGTCTGACTAGTTAAGTTTCTCCAACCTCCAATTTTCAAATTTTGCGTAGGCATAGCCGATTTGTAAACATTACGGCTTAATTCGCTCAGTTTTATCTGGCAATGTATCAGTACATTTACTCAGAACAACTGAAATTTAACCGATAAGCTACAGTATGCCATTCTAAAATTCAGGTTGCCATTAGCACCTAATCCTAAATTTAATTTCTAATTGCTGAGGTCTTGATTTTCCAGTCTCGAAACCTCTGGACTTGCACAAAAATCTATATCTAACTACAACAATTTTAAAATTTTCATGCAAATACATAGTAATAACAAAAAAAATCCAAGAAAATTTACTTAGTGCTTTTTATTGTAAATAAATATTAATTTTCTTATACAAGTATGTCAACTTCATTACCGATTTGTAAAATTTTTCCGGCTGAGGATATAGGCAATTGAGTATTAACACTCAATCTGTAAAAGTGATTAAAAGGCGATGAAGCAACCCAATTAGGCAGAGTTGCTTGCCTCTGGGTTGCAAAGATTTTTTGAAAGCTTGGGTAAGCTTCCCCTGAGTAAGAATCGCGTGTTGGAACTATACAACGCTGGCATGGATTAACCCCAAAAAAATCTACATCTCCTACTCGAAAGGAGACTAAATCACCTTGTTCGCTAAATAGCCGATCTTCCCAAAATGCTGGTACACCATCAATCTCGATATTGGCACGCATCCGACGGCGTATTTCATCTACACTTAAATCGGGAAACCAAGAAGCTACTTCTGTCAACGTTGCTGTACTAATTACCGTTGGGCCTGGCGAGTATGTATCGTCAGGAAAGCCCATCAGAGAGTTTTGCCTTAATGTAACAGCAAACTCAAAATAATTACTCAAAGTTGCTTCTAGGGCTTGCCGTTCGTCATCCAGATGAAAAACTTGTTGTGAATCGCCGCCTGGGATTTGTAGCGAAATAGTTCTATTGAAAAGTGCAAATTGCACCCTTAGTAAATGGATTTTAGCATGACGCTTGCCATTGACAAATCTATCCCGCTCGTCAAAGATGGCAAACTCGCGGTCATGCTGTAGTGCGCCACTGGCAAGAACTCCAACCTTTTCAACTTCAACACCATCCAGTGATTTTACTGGATACAGTAAAATCTTGGCTAGGTAAGGCATCATAGCAATTTTAGATTTTAGATTTTAGATTAGGGACTGTTAAATCACCAATCTAAAATTATTTTATGATTTATTTACCTTACTAAATTCTTCTTGAGCAAAAGCATCAAGCTAAATTATCTGTTATGGGGTTGTTTGGGGATATGGTGGTACTTTATCTATTCCCCCGACATGATTTAGAGGCCAAAAACGAACTACAGCCCTTCCAATAATATTCTGGCGAGGGACAACACCCCAGCAGCGTCCATCATAACTATTGTTACGATTATCACCTAGTACTAGATATGAATCATCTGGTATAGTCTGGGGTTTTTCCAAAAAAGGTGGCTGTGGCCCTGATTGGCAAACATTAATAACTGTGCTTTGACCAGAACTGAGATAATTAGTTTCTGGAAGGGGTTTGTTGTTAATATAGACCTTGCCATTTCTGAGTTGTACTTGTTCTCCAGGTAAGCCAATTACTCTTTTAATAAAAGCATCCTGGTATTGTTCTTTTTGTAACTCTTTCGTGGGTGAAAATACTACGATATCTCCACGCTGCGGGTCAGCAAATTTATATTTCAACTTATCGACAATGATTTTGTCTGCTTCCCACTGGTTTGGCGTACCATGCAGAGTGGGTTCCATTGACCCAGAAGGAATCCAGCGTGCTTCAGCAACAAAGGTACGAATTCCCAGAGCTAGAACAATACTCAATACAATTGTTCTACCTAGCTCTGCGATCCAGGAATTATCGGGTTGTTGACTAGAGTTGTTATCAGACACTTGATTTTGCATGAAATTACTTAACTGAAGGAAAGATGTAGGTAATTAACTCGCCTAGTGAGACTTTATCTGTTAATCTTAACGGGAAAATTTTAATTTCCTGGTTATGTTCGCATCTTGACTACCAATTTTAGATTATTGATAAATGGGGTTCTTCATAGATTAAAAATAAACTTTTTTTTTAACGGTCAGCAAAAAATTTAACACTCAGAGCGCGACTAAGTTTAACCTAAAAGCATAGTTATCTGTAATATATAGCTCCCTGCCTAAAAAAGTTAGCCTTATGTCATCTCCACAAATTTTACTGATCCGTCGCGCTCGCATAGTCCTACCCAATGGTGAAATGATGATTGGGGATGTGTTGACCCGCGATCGCCAAATAGTCGAAGTTGCGCCAGAAATCTCCCAAACAGCTGTAGTCACTGAAATTGACGCAGAAGGGTTAACTTTGTTGCCGGGAGTGATCGATCCGCAGGTACATTTCCGGGAACCTGGCTTAGAACACAAGGAAGATTTATTCACCGCTAGTTGCGCCTGCGCTAAAGGTGGAGTCACTTCTTTTTTAGAAATGCCTAATACGCGCCCCCTAACAACGACACAGCAAGCTTTAGACGACAAGCTAGAACGGGCCTCACAAAAGTCCTTGGTTAATTATGGCTTTTTTATTGGGGCAACAGCAGAGAATCTTCCAGACTTGCTTTTGGCCAAGCCCACACCGGGAATTAAGATTTTCATGGGGTCGATGCACGGTCAGTTGCTAGTTGATGGTGAAACAGCATTGGAGACGATATTTGCTAAAGGCGATCGCTTAATTGCTGTTCATGCCGAAGACCAAGCTAGAATCAACCAACGTCGCCAAGAATTTGCCAACATTCACGATCCAGCCGTTCACTCGCAAATTCAAGATAATCAAGCGGCTTTGTTGGCAACCCAACTGGCATTAAAACTTTCTCAAAAATATCACCGTCGTCTGCATATTCTTCACATGTCAACAGCCGAAGAAGCAGATTTATTGCGTCAGGAGAAACCTAGTTGGGTGACAGCAGAGGTAACGCCACAGCATTTGGTGTTAAACACCAGTGCTTATGAAAAGATTGGTACTTTAGCACAGATGAATCCACCTTTGCGATCGCCCCACGATAACGAAGTCCTTTGGCAAGCTTTGCGCGATGGCGTGATTGATTTCATCGCTACAGATCACGCACCCCACACCTTAGAAGAAAAAGCTCAAGAATACCCCAATACTCCTTCAGGAATGCCTGGGGTGGAAACTTCCCTAGCTTTGATGTTAACTGCGGCGATGGAGGGAAAGTGTACTGTTTCCCAAGTTGTCAACTGGATGTCTAAGAATGTAGCTGTGGCTTATGGTATTCCCAATAAAGGAGCGATCGCACCTGGTTATGATGCTGATTTAGTGCTTGTAGATTTAAATACATACCGTCCAGTCCGGCGTGAGGAACTTTTAACCAAATGCCATTGGAGTCCATTTGAAGGCTGGAACCTCACAGGCTGGGCTACAACTACCATTGTCGGCGGTGAGATAGTTTATGAGAAAGGCCAAGTAAATACCCAAGTGCGGGGTCAAGCTTTAACTTTCTTATAGCAAATGTTTATTTAAGCTTACGTAGTAGACAGATATTTATACATCAAAGCCATACTTGAATAGGCAAGATTTTCATCTATCCAGAGTTAAGACTAGACCAATGCGGTTTGGTTAAAGCTAAAAGACGAAAATCTTTGTTTTTCCTTCTTTACCCTTTTAACCAAAGGGTATTGACTTGTTGCTGTATCAAAAATTGCAACATGAAACTCTGAATTTATTTATAAGTGTTTGAAGTCAAATCTTCAATAACTCCCTCCTTACGGCTATAAGATTACCTATTTAATCTTCGTTTTCCCTGCTTGGTGTGCAACGAGATGTTGCGCGTACCTTTATGGGAAAGCAAGCTACGCGTGGTGTTTCGTAGTGAAGGCAGTTCGTTAAATCTTACAGCTGGATAGGAGTAAACAAAATGAAACATATATGACCTTCATCCCAATACTGCTCGGGTTTTGGATTTTTAACTCAGAATTGGGTTTGGGGTAAAGGTTAAAGGTTTTTTCTTTCCCCTTTCCCCTTCCCCCTTCCCCCTTTTCCCCACAACCCGACCA